>NZ_FR886613.1:0-40596 GCF_000436575.1 Clostridium sp. CAG:265 | reverse complement strand
GCACGCAGGGGGTCAAGAGTTCGAATCTCTTTATCTCCACCAAAAAGCTACGAATTATTTCGTAGCTTTTTTTGTTTTATTAAGAATTTTGATTGAAATTAATATGTCGTAAATTGAATAAAAAAATGTTTTGAAATTTATACAGATTAGTTAAATATAATATATAATTATATTAAGGTACGTATACACTAATATAAAGATAAATAATTATGAAATAATTTTACAATTATTTTTATAAAGAATTAGGGATGTGAATATATGGAAAAAAGGACTGAATTGGAGAAAATGATAGTTGAGTTAAAATTAGCAAAAAGAGAATTAGTGTTATTGGGAAAAAGTACAAATATAGTAGATGAAAAAATAAAGAATATAGAAAAGAAATTAGCCAGTGAAAATATAATGTAAGTTGGATAGTTAAAATAAAACTAGATGGTCATTAAAAATATATTTTTAGATATGTGTAATATATAAATAATCAAATGCATAATAATTGATGATAAGAGTATATTGGGATAAGTATAAGGAGGAATCGTAGTGATAAGAACTGTGGTTTGTGAAAAGGAAGGATGTAGTGGAAATATTTTTTCTATAGAATCAGAGGATGGACGATTGAAATTGATATGCAAAAATTGCTTAAGTGAATACTATTTAGATACAAATTATTATGATTTTATTATGTTATCAATTTGTTCCAAGTG
This sequence comes from Clostridium sp. CAG:265, assembly GCF_000436575.1. Taxonomy (NCBI): domain Bacteria; kingdom Bacillati; phylum Bacillota; class Clostridia; order Eubacteriales; family Clostridiaceae; genus Clostridium; species Clostridium sp. CAG:265. The sequence goes on along the minus strand of NZ_FR886613.1, from coordinate 39,898 downwards.
TAATAATGATGGTTTTAAAATTTATAGAGATACAGAAAGTAATAATGTTTACCTTAAATGTTCAAAATGTGGCTCACCTCCAGAAAAAATATATATAGATGTGGATGGAAATCAAATATCATATGAAACAAAAGTATTAAATGATGTTAAAGATATTTTATACAAAATTGAACAAAGGATATATGGAATGGAAATAAAGATACAAGATTTGCAAGGAAGCCAAAATATATTAGAGGAATCTTTAGCATATATTAATAAATATTTAGTTGAAAAGAATTAATAAGTTATGTTATGTAACAAATGATTTAGAGAATAGGGAGAAGTAATGAAACAGAAACAGAAAAAGCAAAAGAAGAAATTAATTTCATGGATATTATTATTAGCATGGATGGCTTTTATATTTTATATGTCACAACAAACAGGACAAGTCTCATCAGGGCAAAGTGGAAAAATAGTCTTATTATTATCTAAAATAGGTATTGAAATATCAAAAGATAATATAAGTAATATAACATTTATTATAAGAAAGTCAGCACATTTTACTGAATACTTTATTTTATATATTTTGTTATTTAATGTAATTAAACATTATATTCATACTAAGAAGATAATATTATATTCTATTATGGGAGTTATAATTTATGCTGTTTCAGATGAGCTTCATCAGTATTTTGTACCAGAAAGAAGTTCAACAATTAAGGATGTTTTTATAGATAGTTGTGGTGGAATTGTAGCTTCTATAGTTAATAATTTATTTTATAAGATCAAAAATATGATAAAAATTTAATCTGTGAAACTATCAATAATTAAAAATTGCATTATTGATAGTTTTTTTAATAAAAGAATATAATTATAAATAACTATATTGTTAAAAAATATTTATAATAAGTTGTAAATATCATATTATTAATCATATTATTTAACATATAAATGGGAAAAATGCATAATTTTAATAAAAAATGTTTGATTTTATTACTATATCAATATATAATAAAAACATAGTAAATGAAATTTTAATAAAACTAAATTGCAAAATTAAAATTTGATAAAACTTAGGAGGAGTATGGGATGAATGAGAACAAAAATAAAAAAGGTTTTCTAGGTGCTGTTGAGAGAGTAGGAAACGCTTTACCACATCCAGCAATTATTTTCTTATTATTATGTGTAATAATAGCAGTGGTATCACATATATGTGCTAAATTGGGCGTATCAGTTACTTATACAGGATTAGATAGAGCAACAAATGAAATAAAAGAAATGTCTTCATCAATTGTAAGTTTGCTTAGTCCTGAAGGAATAAGATATATGTTTACTTCAGCTGTAACAAACTTTACAGGGTTTGCACCATTAGGTACAGTGCTTGTTGCAATAATTGGTGTAGGTGTAGCTGAAGGATCAGGATTAATAGGAGCTTGCTTAACAAAACTAGTAAGTAGTACACCTAAAAGATTAATAACTCTAGTAGTTGTTTTTGCAGGAGTAATGTCAAGTATAGCATCAGATGCAGGATATGTAGTTTTAATACCTTTAGGTGCTGTTGTATTTATGAGTTTTGGAAGACATCCATTAGCAGGTATTGCTGCAGCATTTGCAGGAGTATCAGGAGGTTTTAGTGCTAACCTTATGGTTGGATCAACAGATGCTTTATTATCTGGAATTAGTACTGAAGCAGCTAAAATGGCAGATGCAACTGCAAAAGTAGGAATTACTGACAACTGGTATTTTATTATGGCATCAACAGTACTAATAACTATTTTAGGAACAATAGTGACAGAACTTATAGTTGAACCAAAACTAGGTAAATATAAAGGTTCTGTAACGGAAACATTAGAAGATTTAACTGTAGAACAAAAAAGAGGCTTAAGATTTGCAGGAATTGCCTTAGTATTATTCTTAGTAGGTATGGCATTATTAGTTGTACCAGGCAATGGAGTATTAAGAAATCCTAAAACAGGAGAAATTCTTACGTCACCATTTATGTCATCAATAGTTATAATTATTTCTTTATTATTCTTAATTCCAGGGATTGCTTATGGAATTGGTTCTAGAGAAATAAAGAATAGTAACCAAGTAGTTAATTTAATGAGTAAAAGCATGTCTTCTATGGGATCATACATAATATTAGTATTTTTTGCTGCTCAATTCGTAGCATACTTCAGCTATACAAATATTGGGACTGTAATAGCTGTTCAGGGAGCAGATTTCTTAAAGAATATAGGGTTAAAAGGAATTCCGTTAATATTATTATTTATACTTGTTGCAGCATTTATTAATATATTCATGGGATCAGCTTCAGCAAAATGGGCAATAATGGCACCAATATTTGTACCAATGTTAATGGAAATGGGTTATTCACCAGCTCTTACTCAAATGGCTTACAGAATTGGGGATTCATCAACTAATTTAATATCTCCATTAATGAGTTACTTTGCATTAATAGTAGCATTTGCACAAAAATATGATGATGAATCAGGAGCAGGAACTATAATTTCAACTATGTTACCTTATTCTATGGTATTCTTAATAGGATGGTCACTACTATTAGTAGTATGGTTTGTTTTAGGTCTTCCATTAGGACCAGGAGTAGGAATGGGAGTTTAAATTAATGATGAATTATGAGTAATGAATTAATGTACAAGCTATATAAATAGATTACAAATATTTTAAAGAATTATTTAGTATAAAAAAGAACTATATCAGATTAAAATGGAACCTATAAGATAGACACTTATAAAAGAGGTATATATATATAGGTTCTTTTTTATACGTAAAGATAATTTAGGGGTAAGGTATAAGGAGAAATATTAAATAATAAGTAATATAAATTAAAATGGATAAATACTATTAATTAAGGGAATAATTTTATAACAATAGAAAGTAAATAAAATACTTTTAGAAATATTATGAGGCTTGTACTATTTGAACATATTAAAACATAAAAATTTAATAGATATTTATTAAGTTAAATAGTTTTAATATAAATTATATAAATATTATATATAAGAAAGGCAGGTGAAAGATAGTACTTAGGGCAAGTATTATCTAAGATATCATGAAAAACTACAATTTTGAAAGTTTAAGAAATGTAGGTTTGATAGGACATGGTGCTACAGGAAAGACATCATTAGCAGAGGCATTACTATATTATACAGGCACTACTGATAGACTTGGAAAAAATGAAGATGGAACCACTGTAATGGATTACGAAGCAGAAGAAAAAAAGAGAGGTATTTCTTTATCAACTTCTGTAGCTTGTGTTGAATCTAATAATACAAAGATTAATATAGTTGATATGCCTGGATATTTTGATTTTGAAGGCGAAATGATACAAGGAATGAAAGCAGTAGATATAGCAACAATTGTAGTATGCGCTGTATCAGGTGTTGAAGTAGGAACGGAAAAAGCATGGAAGTATTGCAATAAAGTAAATATTCCAAGGGCATTTTTTATTAATAAAATGGATAGGGAAAATGCAGATTTTGATAAGACATTAGAACAAATGAAAGAAAAATTTGGTCTTAGCATAGTACCAATAGAATATCCAATTGGTAAAGAAGAAAATTTTACTGGTGTAGTAAATATAATTTCACAAAAAGCATTTAAATTAGACAATAAAACTAAAAAAATGGTAAGTATAGATATTCCTGCAGATCTTATTGATAAAGTAAATGAATGTAGACAAATGATAATGGAAACAGTTGCTGAGACTGATGAAGAATTATTAGAAAAATATTTAGAAAATGGAAAACTTAGTGATGAAGATATTTATTCAGGATTTATAAAAGGTTGTTCTGATGGAGAGATAGCTCCTGTATTATGTGGAAGTGCTACGAAAGTAGTAGGTATCAAATCAATGTTAGAAAATATTATAGGATGTTTCCCATCACCTAGATACTCACGTGCTCATAAAGCATTAGATATTGATACTGGTGATGAAATTTATATTAAGGTTGAAGAAGATAAACCATTTTCAGCTTATGTATTTAAAACTATAGCTGATCCTTTTGTAGGAAAGATTTCATTGTTTAAAGTAATTACTGGCAAATTAAATGGAGATGCTGTAGTAAAGAACACTAATAGTGGCAAGCAAGAAAAATTATCTCATTTATTCTTTATGAGAGGAAAAAATCAAATTGTTACTGATGAAATAATTGCTGGAGATATAGGTGCAGTAGCTAAATTACAATTCACATCAACTGGAGATACTTTATGTAGTCAAGAGATTAATATTAAATATGATAAGATTAAGCTTCCTGTACCAGTTATGTCAATGGCAATACTTCCCAAAACAAAAGGTGATGAAGAAAAGATTTCTTTAGCATTATCTAAACTTATTGAAGAGGATCCTGTTTTTAAAATTGAAAGAGATAAGGAAAATGCAGAGACAATAATTTGGGGTTTAGGAGAAACTCATTTGGAAGTAATAGCTAGTAGGATAAAGAATAAATTTGGAGCAGATGTTATTTTACAGACTCCAAAGATTCCATATAGGGAAACTATTAAAGGAAAGTCTGATGTTCAAGGTAAATACAAGAAACAATCAGGAGGACATGGTCAATATGGAGATGTTAAGATAAAATTTGAACCAAGAAATGATGGTGAATTTGATTTAGATTTTGTTGATAAAGTAGTAGGTGGAGCTGTTCCAAGAAACTTCATACCAGCGGTAGAGAAAGGATTAAGAGAATGTATGTCCAGTGGTGTCTTGGCTGGATATCCTGTTGTAGGAGTGAAAGCTACATTATATGATGGATCATACCATCCAGTTGATTCTTCAGAAATGGCTTTTAAAATAGCAGCATCTATTGCTTACAAAAAGGGGTTAGAAAGTGCAAAGCCAATCTTATTGGAACCTATAATGAATGTAGAAATTAAGGTTCCAGATGAATACATGGGTGATGTAATGGGAGATATAAATAAAAAGAGAGGTAGAGTTATGGGAATGGAACAAGTAGGTGATGAACAGAAAGTTATTGCGGAAGTGCCTATGGCTGAAATGTTTAATTACGCTACTTCATTAAGAGCAATGACTCACGCAAGAGGAAGTTATGTAAGTTCTTTTGGTAGATATGAAGAAGTTCCTGAATCAGAACTAATAAAGATATTAAATGAAGCAAAGAAATTAAAGGCAGAAGCTTAAAATAATAAGAGGTGGAGTATAATTTCACCTCTATTTTCTATTAAAATATATTACGAATGAATAAAATATAATTTATTTACATAAATTATTATTGAGTAAAAATATAGATGGACTAAAGTAGTAGGAGGATATTAAATATGCCTGACTATAGAATGGATATAAAGGGAAAGTTAGGACTAGGAGAATATAGTGATATATATGACTATATGGGAATAGTTGATAAAAATGATAATTTTACAATTACTTTAGATGCATCAAATAAACAGCACATAAATATAATTACTTCGATGCTAAGAGAAGGAAATTTTGTAATAATAGATCAAGGAATTGATACTCTTGGAGGTTATTATATTAATGCTAATAAGTATAAATAATATATCTCTAGAGCTTTAAGCTTTAGGGATTTTAAATTTGTAAAAATAAAAACATAAAGATTTAATTATATTATGATATTAATTAATTGGATATTGATGGTATAATTCAATTAGAAGTAAATTGAATTGAGGTGAAAAATGTGAAAGCAGAAATAATAGCAATAGGTTCAGAAATATTGTTAGGAGATATTGTAAATACAAATGCACAGTATTTATCTAGAGAACTTGCTACTTTAGGAATAGATGTATATCATCAGCAGGTAGTTGGTGATAATGAGGAAAGATTATTAAAGGCATATGATGAAGCATATAAAAGAAGCGAGCTTGTAATAACAACTGGTGGCTTAGGACCAACACAAGATGACATTACTAAGGAGTCAGCAGCAAAGTACTTTAACAAAAAATTAAAGCTTGATGAAAATACTTTAAAAGGTATTGAGAAATATTTTAATAAGCAAGGTCGTGAATTAAAAGGAAATAATATTAAGCAGGCATATTTTCCAGAAGGTGCGATAATAATGCCTAATAGCTGTGGAACAGCCAGTGGTGTAATTATAGAAGAGGGAAATAAGAAAATGATAATATTGCCAGGGCCACCAAAGGAAATGGAAAGTATGTTTAATGAGCAAGTACTTCCTTACTTAGAAAAGTTAACAGATTGTGTGCTTAGATCAAAGATGCTAAGAATTTTTGGAATAGGTGAAAGCTTCATGGCAGAAGAGCTAGCTTATCTTATTGATAATGGAAAAAACCCAACGGTTGCTCCTTATGCTAAAGGTGTAGATGTTAGCTTAAGGATAACAGCTAAAGGAGAAACTGAAGAGGAATGTTTAAATTTAATTGAACCAGTGGAGGCGGAAGTGAGGAAGACACTTAAAGACAAAGTGTATGGAGAAGGAGAAATTACCTTAGAGTATAAGGTAGCAGAAATGTTATGTAAAAGCAATTTAACCATTTCCACAGCTGAATCATGTACAGGGGGAATGATTGCTGCTAAGCTAATATCATATCCAGGAGTTTCACAGGTATTTCTTGAAGGTGCTGTTACATACTCCAATGAAGCTAAGGTGAGGAGACTTGGTGTTAAGAAAGAAACCTTAAATTTATATGGTGCAGTAAGCAAAGAAACTGCCAGGGAAATGGCAGAAGGTATATGTAGAGAAAGTGGATCAGATATTTCAGTAGTTACAACTGGTATTGCAGGACCAGGTGGTGGAACAAAAGAAAAGCCAGTAGGTTTAGTATATATAGGATTATGCTTTAAAGGGGAAACAGTAGTAGAAAAGTTTATCTTCCAAGGAGAGCGAGATAAGATTAGAGAAAGAGCTACTATGAATGCATTAAATCTATTAAGGCTAAAAATCATTGAAAAAGGATATTGTAGGGAATAAGAAAAAATAATCCCGTTAATCAAATGATTAAGGGGATTATCTTGTATATAAATAAAATGGGGGAGAGGCGATTAATTATGAAGCTTTATCCACTTCATTTATATTATTATCATATAAAACTATAAATATACATTATTGCAAAGTAGATTTACAGTTAGGGGGAATGTTTTTGAAAAAATTGAAGGAGGCTAATATATACTTTTTAGTTATATTGCTATTAGGTATTTTTTCGGCTTATCCATTATCATATATATTTAGTATTTTAAATATTACAGACTATAGAATGAAATTGTTTATTACACATTTAACCATATTTATAATGCCAGCAATTATTTATTTATTATTATCACCAAGAAGTATAAAAGACACTTTAAGGATTAATAAGCTTTATTTTAAAGATGCATTATTATTGATATTATTGGCATTTGTTTGCCAACCAATGGTCACATTGTTATCTTTAATATCACAATTAGTGTTTCCTAATAATGTTGCAATGGTGATTACATCTATTATAGATACTCCATACCTTTTATTCTTGTTATTGTTTGCTGTTATGCCTGCTATAACTGAAGAAATTACTATTAGGGGAGTGGTTTTAGCTGGTTATGATGATGAAAACATCTTTGTATCAGCGGTGGTTACAGGATTGTTCTTTGGAATTATGCATTTAGATGGACAACAATTTTTATATGCAGTAGCATTAGGGATTATATTAGCATTAGTTGTTAGAATTACTAAAAGTATATTTTCTAGTATGATTATTCATTTTATCATCAATGGTACATCTGTAACATTGTCAAAGTTAATGGAGTTATTGCCAGCAAGTGAAGAGGAATTGCAGGCAGTAAGTGAAGTTACTTTAAAAAATGTACCTAATTCAGTAGTTTTAGGAGCAATATTCTTTTATGCTATTTTAACTATAATTTGCTTTGTAGCTATATATTTTATTTTTAAAAAGCTTATATCATTAAATATAAAGAGAAATATACTAACAAGAGAAGAGGTAAGAGTAAAAAATAGTTTGATGAAAAGTATAAAGGATGTAGTAAACTTACCATTAGTCTTAATAATAGGAATATATATTATCTATATGAATTTTTTTAGTTAATTAAAATAAATTATATATTATTTAATTAATCAAATAGGTGAAGAAGTAGTATATTAAGCAGAAAAAAACAATATTAACAAAAATATTGACATAATTATAGGAATATAATATAATAAAATTGTTAAGGCTCGATAGCTCAGTCGGTAGAGCAGAGGACTGAAAATCCTCGTGTCCCTGGTTCGATTCCTGGTCGAGCCACCAGGTATGGCGCTATAGCCAAGTGGTAAGGCAGAGGTCTGCAAAACCTTTATTCCCCGGTTCAAATCCGGGTGGCGCCTCCATAAAACCTACAAGTTAATCTTGTAGGTTTTTTATTTTTTTAAAATAAAATAATAGATAGTTAATAGTTGATAACAGAAAAAAAATTGAAAATATAATATAAGGATTTTAATGAAAAATTATCAATTATAAAGTTATTAACATAAAAACAAAACATATCCACAGGCTCGTGAGAGTTTTGTGTGGATATGTTTTTTATTTTGGAAAGGCATATATTTTGATTAATAATATTATATGTAGAAGAAAAATATATATTTATAAGATAATAAAAATTTTTAATTGAACATATCTTTTTTATATAATATTATAGCTGCTCCGCCAGTTAGCAGAAGGGTAAAGATAATAATGGCATTAAAGGCTCCAGGATTGCTTTCCATATTGCCAGGGAAAGGAACATTCATACCAAAGATTCCTCCTATTATAGTTGGAATAGCCATTAATATAGTAACAGAAGCAAGGACCTTCATTACTATATTAAGATTATTAGAAATTACAGAAGCAAAAAAGTCCATGGTACTAGCTAATATATTACTATATATATCAGTCATTTCGATAGCTTGTTTATTTTCAATTATTACATCCTCTAATACATCTTGATCTTCTTCATACTTTTGCATTATTTCTAATTTAAGCATCTTTTCTAAGGTGATTTCATTTGCCTTAAGAGATGTAGAGAAATAAACTAGTGATTTTTCTAGTGAATGAAGTTGGATAAGTTCACGATTTTTCATAGACTTATGTAATCTTTTTTCAATCATAAGACTCTTTTTATCTATTTGTCTAAGATAAATTAAGTAATAAGTTGAGATTCTATTTAGAATTTGTAATATAAATCTAGATTTTTTATATGAAAAGAATGATTTAACACGTCCATTAATAAAGTCTGTAAGTATTCTGCTGTTTTTTAAGCATACAGTAATTATTTGCTTTTCAGTATGAATTATTGCCAGTGGATATGTATCATAAGTTAGAGAGTTATCCTCCATTTCTGTAAAGGGTATATCTACTACTACTAGTGTACAATTTTCTTCAAAATCTATACGAGAAGTTTCTTCATCATCTAGAGGTGCCCTTAGAAAAGTAAGAGGTACTCCAGTTTTTTTAGATACTAATATAAGTTCTTCCTCAGAAGGGGCAACAATATTGATCCAGCATCCTGGTTCAATAGAATCTAAAGCTTTCAATGTTGAATCAGATTCATTTAAGCTTTTATATATTTGAATCATAAATAACCTCCAGAAACATGTTAATTTTATTTATAGTATATCATAATAAAATTTACCGGTATATAAAAAGAGGCTTAAGGAAAGAATGCTTAAGCCTCTTTAAGAGTTATTTAAAAACATTATAAAATTCTTCTTTAACTTCAGATAAAAGATCGTTTTTTTCAATTAAATCAAAAGCGGTAAATGCTAAAGCAGCAGAAGCTTTAATACATTGATCCATAGCAAATTTACTAATGGTGCAATCACCAAAAGCTTTAGAGCCATATTTGATAGATGCATCTTCTGTAATTCGATAATAAGGATGAATGCAAGGAACTTTTCGGCTTACAGCTCCAATACTTAAACCAGAATGAACATTTTTAGGAGCACCTATAGTTATTTCTCCATTTTCTTTTAAGTTATGACTGAAAAGCCTATTTAAGGTACGATTAGTAAGTAGCTCTTCGTTTGGAGGCTCATATAAAGAAATAGTGTGTTTAACATGAATGAGATTTGAAACATCCTTCACTATTTCTCTTAGCTTATTTTCAGCTAAGGTAGCCATTTCAGTGTTATTAGCCCTTATATAAAACTTAGCTTCACTTTCTAGTGGTAACATTAAAGGTGTATAGCCACCTTGGGAAAGGATCGAATTTATTTCTACTTCTTTTGGGAAGCCCTTTAAGAGAGCATTTAAAATATTAAATGTTAAAAGTACTGCATCAAGGGAAGTATAAACATCATTATTTAAAAAGCTTAGTCCACTATTACCTATAAAGTTAATTTTTAAAGGTATAATTGCAGAAGATGTTCCACTTTCACAAGTAGTTAAATCAGGATGAGTCATCATTACCACATCTATATCATCAAAAATACCTTGTTTAACCATTATAGATTTTGTTCCACCTAGATATTCACCAGGGCAACCAATTAATATTGATGTTCCACCAATTTTATTAATAATGTTTCCTAAAGCTATAGAAGCTGCAATAGAGGTAGTTGCTACAAGATTGTGTCCTGTAATATGCCCTTCTTCAGGAACTGCATCATACTCACATAAAAAGCATATCTTAGGATATCCATTTCCTTTGCTGGCATAAAAAGATGTTTCCAAGTCTAAAAAGTTTTTTTGTATATTAAAATTATGAGTACTTAAAAAATTTGTTATATAGTCATAGCATTTAAATTCTTTATAGCTAGGTTCAGGATTAGTATATAAATATTTGTTTAATTCAAAAAGTTCATCATAATGCTCATGTAAATAGCTTATTATTTCTTGTTTCATAAATACTCCTCCATTAAATTTATTAATATTATTATTTTCCCTTAAACAGTATAAAATATTTATAAAAAAGTACTATTCATTGAATAAATTCTCTTAATGTGGAAAGAAATATAATATAAAAGTAACGGAGGGATGTATTATGGTAATTAAAAACAAAGATATTATTAAAAATAACAAAAAATGTATTGTATGTGATGATGATTGTGGTGCAGGAAAATTAACTATTTTAGGAAAGTGCATTTGTAATGAATGTGTAGATAAAATTACAATTATGGATATGGACAACCCAGAATATTATAAGATTAAAGAAAAAATAAAAAATAAACTTATAAAGCATTTATAATGAAAAATTACTATACATTAATAGTGCTTTATAGTAATATAATTATGACTCATTTTTATATAGTTCATTGAGGATTGTATAAATAGATGAGTTATTTTTATTTGTAATACTAATGACCATAATGTAATGATATTAGTATATTTTCTGGAGGAAATTATGGGGAAGATATTTTGTTTAATGGGAAAAAGTAGCTCAGGAAAAGATACTATCTTTAAAGAAATAAGCAATAAAAATGAGCTAAGTTTAAAGCCCATAGTCTTATATACTACTAGACCTAAGAGGACTAATGAAACTAATGGTGTAGAATATTTCTTTATTAATGAAGATAAATTAGAGCAATTTAAAAATGAGGGAAAAATTATTGAGTGTAGAAGATATGATACAGTACATGGTCCATGGTATTATTCAACAATAGATGATGGACAGATTGATTTAGAAGAAAGTAATTATATAGCTATAGTTACTTTAGAAGCATATAATAGTTTTAGAAGTTATTTTGGTACTGAAAAAGTTTATCCAATATATATAAATATTGAAGATGGATTAAGGCTTGAAAGAGCACTAATAAGAGAAAGAAATCAAAAAAATCCAAATTATAATGAGTTATGTAGAAGATTTTTAGCAGATTCTGTCGATTTCAGTCTTGAAAAACTTAAAGAATCACGTGTAAATAAAGAATACATAAATATAGACTTGCAAAAATGCATAGAAGATATAATAAGAGATATAAAGAGAGAAATGCAAAGCTAAAAATGAAGCTTTGTATTTCTCTTTAAGTTTACATTTTTAATTTTTGTATAAAATAGAAAAATATAGGGATATTAATAAAAAGAAAATAAATATATGTTGAAAGTGAATAATATATTATTAACTGGCCAAATATTATGATAAAATATAATAAAGAGAATTGAAAATGAGGTGGTTATTATGAAATTGGTCTTAGCTATAGTGCAGGATGACGATGCACTGGATTTAATCGAAGAATTAAATGATAAGGGATTTAGGGTAACAAAATTAGCAACAACAGGCGGATTTTTAAAATCAGGTAATACCACATTAATGATTGGGGTAGAAATTGATAAAGTAGATGTAGTAATAAACGTTATTGAAGAAGTTTGCAAGAAAAGAAAACAGGTAGTATCAACACAACCAGGATTATCAGGAGAAAATGGTATGTATATGCCTTTTCCTTTAGAAGTTGAAGTTGGTGGAGCCACTGTTTTTGTAATTGATGTAGATAAGTTTGTAAAGATATAAAAATAAAAAGAGGTGCTTTAATGAGAAATTTTATTGGATATAGTAGTCTTATAGAAAACTTTAAAAGTAGATGTAGTAATGGAAATCTTTCTCATGCACAGCTTATTTCAGGTGAAGATGGTATAGGAAAAAGTATATTAGCAGAGATATTAGGCAAGTTGATTTTAAATGGAGATATAAATAGGGAATATGTAGATATAATCAATTATAAGCCTATTAAAACTTCTTTTGGGGTTGATGATGTAAGGGATATTATAGATGAAGTAAATAAAAAGCCTTTTGAAGGTGATAAAAAAGTTATTATTATTCATCAAGGAAATAAGCTTACAATTCAAGCACAAAATGCATTGTTAAAAACTATAGAAGAGCCCCCAACAGAAGTATACATAATAATTTTATGTGAAAGTTTAGAATTAATCTTAGATACTATTAAATCTAGATGCGAAATATATAAATTAACACCTTTAACAAAAGATGAACTATATAAATATATGGCAATAAAAGGATATGAGTGTAGTGAGGAAGAAAAATTATCAGCAATAGCTTTCAGTGAAGGAATACCTGGAAGAATAGATAGATATTTTAGTGATACAGAGCTACAGGAGTTGAGAGATAAGATTGTGGACTTGCTTTTACAATTGACTAATAATGAAATAGAAGCAATTTTAGAAAAGGAAGAGCAATTGGTTTCATATAAACAAAATAAGGAAGAAGTAGTAAATGTATTATCTTCATTTATAAGAGATATATTAGTAAATAAAGAAGTTTATAATGAAAATTTAATTATAAATAGAGACAAAATTAGGTCAATAGAAAGATTAACTAATGAGATGTCTTTTAAAAAACTAAATAAAATGCTATTAGGTTTGCAGGAAGCCAGAAAGAATATTAAAAATAATGTTAGTTGGGCAATGACTGTAAGAATAATGCTTATGGACTTTATGGAGGGTTAAAATGATTAAAGTTATAGGAGTACGATTTAAGAAAGCTGGCAAGATATATTATTTTGATCCAGCAGGTTTAGATATAGAAAAGGGAAACTTTGTAGTGGTAGAAACAGCTAGAGGAATAGAATTTGGTGAATGTGTCATTGGGTTAAAGGAAATAAATGAAAATGATGTAATTGCACCACTAAAAAGTGTATTAAGAGTTGCTACTGTCAGTGATATAGAAAAACATAATCAAAATAAGGAAAAGGAAAAAGATGCTTTCAGTATATGTTTAAAAAAGATAGCTGAACATAAGCTTACCATGAAGCTTATAGATGTAGAATATACTTTTGATAATAATAAGGTAATATTCTATTTCACAGCAGATGGAAGGGTTGACTTTAGAGAGTTAGTAAAAGATCTTGCAACAATATTTAAAACACGTATTGAACTAAGGCAGATAGGTGTAAGAGATGAGGCTAAAATGCTGGGAGGACTTGGACCTTGTGGTAGACCAATGTGTTGTTCAACATTCTTAGGAGACTTTGCTTCTGTTTCAATAAAAATGGCTAAGGAACAAAATTTATCACTGAACCCAACGAAGATATCAGGAATATGTGGAAGATTAATGTGTTGTTTAAATTATGAGCAGAGTACATATGAAGATATTAGAAAAAGAATTCCAAAAGTAGGTTCTATTGTAAAAACAGAAGGTGGAACTGGTGTGGTAGTTTCTAATAATATAATTAAGGAAAGTGTAAAAGTAAAATTAAAATGTAAAAAGACTGAAGATGAAGTTTTAGAAGATTATAAAATTGAAAATATTGAACTATTAGAAGGAAGCTATGAAGATTCAGTTGATGATTCAGATATTAAATTAGAAGTTACATCTGAAGAAGATAGAAAATTGATGAAAGACTTAATGAAAGATAGATAGAATTCCAATTTAAAAGAAATTAATAACAATATTTAATATTTATATGAGAAAACAACAAAGCTGGTCTTTATAGACTTGAAATGAATAGTGGATATGATAAAATAGATATGTAGAGTTATTAAATAATGGGAGGTGTTTTTAAATGGCTTTTTCAATTCAAGATTCATGCATTAGCTGTGGTGCTTGTGCTGCAGAATGTCCAGTAGATGCTATATCTCAAGGAGATACTCAGTTCGAAATAAATGCTGATGTTTGTATTGACTGTGGTAACTGTGCAAATGTTTGTCCAGTTGGAGCACCAGTTCAAGAATAGTGTGGGGGGGACTGAAAATCCTCGTGTCCCTGGTTCGATTCCTGGTCGAGCCACCAGGTAAAAGCACTAACATATGTTAGTGCTTTTTTTAACGCTTAGGAAAGCATAAAAAAATAAGATAAAATACATTTTTTATCAAAAAAAGAAAAAAAGTATGATATAATATTGAAAACTATATCATATTAGGTTGAAAAGGAGAAAAAGAATGGATAATAAAGTTTTAGTAACTATAGCAGGAAGAGAAATTACAGAAAAAGATTTAGAGGCAATAATTTCAAGATATCCTCAAGATAAAAGAGCATATTTTGATTCAGAAATGGGAAGAAATCAATTATTAGAACAATTAGTTTCTTTTGAATTAATGAATAAATTAGGAACTGAAATGGAATTGGATAAGACTGAAGAGTATAAATCAGCATTAGAACAAATGGAAAGAGATTTATTAACTCAAATGACAATCAATAAAGTATTATCAGATGTTACTGTAACAGATGCTGATGCAGAAACTTTCTACAATGAACATGAAGAAGAATTTAAAACACCAGAAATGGTTTCTGCAAAACACATATTAGTAGATTCAGAAGAAAAAGCAAAAGAAATAAAAGAAAAGATTTCAAATGGAGAAATATCATTTGAAGAAGCTGCTGGACAATTCTCAACTTGCCCATCAGGGCAACAAGGTGGAGATCTTGGAGAGTTTGGTAGAGGAATGATGGTTCCAGAATTTGAAGAAGCTGCATTTACTTTAGAATTAAACACTGTAAGCGAACCAGTTAAGACTCAATTTGGATATCACTTAGTAAAAACAGAATCTAAGAATGAAGCAACAGTAGCTAAATTTGAAGATGTTAAAGAACAAATAATTGGAAACTTAATGCAACAAGCTCAACAAAGCAAATACGCTCAATTAATGAAAGAATTAGAAGCTAAATACCAAGTTAAAAGAGCTTAGTTAATCATTGATAATTAAAGAAGGAGTGCTTAGCACTCCTTTTTATAGTAGTTCTTTATAGCTATATATGTATTTGTCAGCTTTTTCTTTTAATATATTTAAATCTTTTTCAGATGCTTTATCATAAACAGCAGTAACATTCATGCCAGCTAGCTTGGCCCCACCTACAGCAGCTACGATATCTTCGTATACCATACAGTTGACAGGATTAACATTAAGCTTTTCAGCAGCTAGTAGGTATATGTCTGGATTATCTTTACCTTTTTTTACTTCATCTGTAACGGTAATAGAGTCAAATAAGTCATAAATTCCATTGTTTTTTAATGTAGCTTCTAATAATGGTTTTGAATTACTTGTAGCTAAAGCTATTTTAATGCCAGCTTTTTTTAAGCTATGTAAATATTCCATAGCACCTTCTTTTAGAAAAACATTATTAGAATACTCATTATAGGCCATTTCATGCCATTCATCCATTATAGCTTCTACTGAATCATCAATAGAAAATGTGGTTTTAAAATATTGGGCTACTTGTTTAAAGCTTAAATGAGTTATGTTATCTTTTAAATTTTCAGGAACAGTATATCCTCTTTTTTTCAAGAATTCCATATCTATTCTTTCCCATACCCACATAGAATCCACAAGTGTACCATCTAAATCAAATATTGCAGCTTTTATTGTATCCATATTAAATCTCCTTTATAAAATGCAAAAAAAAAGATAGGTTTTAGCCTATCTTGGTCGGGGTGACAGGGATCGAACCTGCGACCTCATGGTCCCAAACCACGCGCGCTCCCATCTGCGCCACACCCCGTAGTACATTTATTATTATAGTCCACAAAATTATAAGTGTCAACATGTAATTTAAAAATTGTTGAAGAAAATTTAAAAATAGCGTAATATGTTGTTTAAAAAGAGACAATATATAATAATATATGAAGATTTGGAGGAGAAATACTATGGGAATTGAAAGTATTATAATATTATTTGGAAGTATAGGATTTGTTTTAATGGGTTTTTTTGCCTTATATGTCAGCACTAAAGAAAATAGAACAACAAAAGAGCAAAAACAGTACATAAAAGTTAATGGGCTTCTAAATATAGCAATAGGGGCTATAGGTACTATTATTGGAACAGTATCAATATTTTATAAGGATAGTAGCAGGATAGCAATCATTATTTTCATAATTGCAATTTTTATAACAACAATAATTCAATTATTTATAAGTAAAAAGTATAAGATTAAGTAAAATCAATGAAAATATATGAATAGTAAAAATGAAAAATGACAGAAAAGTGATATTAAGGATGCTTTTATAATAGCTTTAATCCTTAAATATTAAAAATTACCATTGAATGGGGTTACCATAAATGATATAATAGTAATGAATCACTAAGTAGAGGGGGAAGGTCATAAGACCAATGAAATATGAAGAAAAAAGTATTATCGGCACTATTGACGGCAACATTAATATTTGGTATGGGAATGCCAACTTTTGCAACACCTAATGAAGAAGTGATAGAAAATCAAGCAAGATATGATGAATTGACAGATAAAATAGATGAAACAACAGCGCAAGTATACGCATTAAATGCAGAAATAGAATCCTTAATGGAAACTATAGAAAATAATAAGTCTGAAGTTGAAGAAATTAAAATAGAGGTTGAAAATACTGAAAAGGAAATAGAAACAACTAAAGCAGAAATAGAAAAAAATGAAGAAGTTTTAGGAAAGAGAATTAGAGAGTTTCAAAAGTCTGGTGGACAAGTTAACTATTTAACTCTTTTATTTAGTGCAAAAAGCTTTAATGAATTAATCAGTAAAATTGACTCTACAACAAGAATAGTTAATATTGATAAAGAACTTATATCTGAGTTAGAAGAAAAGAAAGCAAATTTAAATAAAAAAGTAACTGCATTAGAAGAAAGAAAAGCAGAAGTAATTAGGCTTACAGAAGAAAACGAAGCAGCACTAGCTGAGTTAAATACTAAGAAGGCAGAGCAAGAAAATGCTATTGAGCAATTAAATGCAGAACAAGAAGAATTTGAAAAGAACTATTTAGCAGTATCAGAAAGAAAATTAGTAGCTTATCAACAATCTGTATTAGAAACATCTAATGATAAGAATGAATTACAATCTGCTATAGATCAATTAACAAGCATAAGAGATAATCAAATAAAAAGTGAAATTGTAAAACAAGAAATATCAGATTCTATATACTATGGAACAATTAAATTAGAAGAAATAATAGAAGCAGAAGAAGCAGCTAAGGTAGCAGCACAACAACAAATTTCATCTCCAAATAGAGGGGAAATTACATTAGGAACTGCATCATCAGCTTATGGAAGTTCTATAGTGAGCTATGCATATAATTTCATAGGAGCTGAATATGTATATGGCGCAGCAGGTCCAGATATATTTGATTGTTCAGGATTTACAAGCTATGTATATGCAAATGCAGCAGGATTAAACATAACAAGAACTACTTATACTCAAATGGAAGTTGGGTCACCTGTATCTTATGATGAATTACAACCAGGTGATTTAGTGTTCACTTATGGTGGAGACCATGTTGGTATCTATGTAGGTGGAGGACAATATATTCACGCACCACAACCAGGTGATAGAGTTAAGGTAGGTAATATAACATCATTCTATTGTGCAAGAAGAGTATTATAATTAGTATTATGGACTAGGAAAGAGCTTTCTAGTCTTTTTATATTTAATTAAGTTTTCTAAAAAGCAGTTTTTGTGTATACTATATAGATATAATATAAGAAAGAATTAAAAGATATAGACACAATTTTGGAGGAACTATAATTTATGGATATAAGTATAAATAAGGATGAGAGAATTGATGATTTAGATTTAAAAGGTCTTAAGATTATACAGAAAGAAAAAGCTTTTAGATTTGGTATAGATGCTGTATTATTATCGGATTTTGCCAATGTTAAATCAAAGCATAGGGTAATAGATTTATGTACTGGTACAGGTATAGTACCTTTCCTTCTTTATGGAAAATATAATCCCAAGGAAGTTTGGGGAATTGAAATTCAAGAAGAAATGGAAGAAATGGCAAGAAGAAGTTCAAAATTAAATGGAACAGAAGATATAGTTAAATTTAAATGTGCTGATTTAAAGGATAAAAACCTTGTAAAAGAGTTAGGAAGGTTTGATGTATTGACGGTAAATCCTCCATATAAGTTAAATAATTCAGGTATAGTAAATCCAAACGATAAGTTAGCAATTGCTAGACATGAAATTCTTTGCAATTTAGAAGATGTAATTGTTGCAGCTAGAAGGTTACTTAAAGATAATGGAAGAATGTTTATTGTACATAGACCAGAAAGATTGGCAGATATATTTAGCTTAATGAGAAAATATAATATTGAGCCAAAGAGAGTAAAAATGGTACAGCCTAATGTAAATAAGGAACCTAATATTGTATTAGTGGAAGGTCAGAGAGACGGAGGAGCATTTTTAAAATGGGAAAAGCCTTTATATGTTTATGATGAAGAAGGAAATTTCAGTAGAGAGATAGATGAAATATATGGAAGGGTGAAATAATATGAGTAAAGGTAAATTATATTTAGTACCAACACCAATAGGAAACCTAAAGGACATTACTTTAAGAGCTTTAGAGGTTTTAAAAAGTGTAGATGAAATTGCAGCAGAAGATACAAGGCAAAGTTTAAAACTTTTAAATCACTTTGAAATTAAAAAGCCACTTTTTAGTTACCATCAGCATAATGAACAAGGAAAAAGTGAGCAAATAATAAATAAATTAGAAGATGGAATAAGTATAGCATTAGTTACTGATGCTGGTACTCCAGGAATATCAGATCCAGGGAGTGTAATAGTAAGTAAATGCATTGAAAACAATATAAATTTTGAGGTTCTTCCAGGAGCAACAGCAATTACAACAGCTCTTGTATACTCAGGACTAGACACAACAAAGTTCGTTTTTAGAGGCTTTATTCCAAGAGAAACTAAAGAAAGAAAAATTCTTATTGAGGAAATTAAAGATAAAAAAGAAACATTAATATTTTATGAATCACCACATAGGTTATTGGATACATTAAGTTTTTTAAAGGAGTCTTTAGGTAATAGAAATATTGCTGTATGTAGAGAACTTACAAAGTTACATGAAGATATATTTAGAGGAGCTTTAGAAGATGCATATAATAACTTTTTAGAGAATAAACCAAGAGGAGAATTTGTATTAGTACTGGCAGGAAAAAGCGAAAGTGAAATAAAGGCGGAGCTGGAAGAAGAATTTAGTGCTTTTACAGTGGAAGAGCATCTTAAGGATTTAATAAATAAAGGGATGGATAAGAAAGAAGCAATCAAGACTGTTGCTAAAATGAGAAACATTCCTAAAAAAGAAGTATATAAGATTGCCATAGATTTATAAAATTAAAAAGCTAGTGAAATTCACTAGCTTTTTTATGTACAATTATTTGTTATCTGTCTTTAATTCGTTTAAGCAATTTTTGCAGATATTTTTACCTTTGTAGTTAACTACATCTCTAGCATCTCCACAGAATATACAAGCCGGTTCATATTTCTTTAATATAATTTGTTCTCCGTCTACGTATATTTCTAATGCGTCTTTTTCTGCTATATCTAAAGTTCTTCTTAATTCTATTGGAATAACGATTCTTCCTAGTTCGTCTACTCTTCTAACAACTCCAGTTGATTTCATTTATAAATTCCTCCTAAAACAAGTTTCGACATTTTGTAGATTTATCTTACCAAATATGTAATATAAAGTCAATATAATTAATATAAAAAATATTAAATTATAGAAAATAATTGATATTTTTTACTTACTAATAAACTATACTACCATATATTTGAAAAGTCAAGTTTAATTTTCAAAATAAATAGTTAAATTTTTCGTGATTAAAATGACTTGTATACTGAAATAGTAAATGTGTTACATAAATGATTTAAAAATATTAAAAAATAGAATATAAAATAAGAAAATAATGTAAAAATAAATTTATTGCATCTGTATACATAAATTGTAAAAGTTTACTAGTAAAATATCAATAATAAATAAAAAAATCAATAATAAATTGGAAATAAAAAAGAATAATCAAAATATAGATATAAATATTAAAAAGAGTGAAAAAACTTATTAAATAGGTAAATAAACTTGTAATAAGTTTATATTTACTATATAATGGAGATAGTAATATAGAGAAAGATAGGTGAAGATGCGTGATGAAAAAGATGGATATGGATTATATACAGCAAGTAGCGGATCAAATAGAAGATAACATAATGATATCTTACGATGATTTACCTAAGTATGATCTTTTTTTATCTCAAGTTATTGATTTTTTGAATGATAAGTTTATAGATGATAAATATACTAATAACATAGTGCAGAACTATATAAAAAGTGAAGTAATAAGTAAGCCGGAAGATGGTAAAAAGAGGGGCTATACAAAGATACATTTAGTTCAGCTAGTATTATTAAGTTATATGAGACCAATACTTACTACTGAAGAGATTAAAAAGGTGTTTAGCTTAGCTTTCAATGAAATTAATGACAGATCAGATGATATAATATCTTGGGAAACTGCTTACAAGATATTTTCAGAGACACAAAGTCAGAGCATAAGAGAAGGTATCGCAGAAGATATTGTAGATGAAGAAAAGTTAAATAACATTATAAGAGACCTTAACCTAAATGAAAAAGATGAAAATAGCATAAGGACTTTCGTAGTGGTTATTTCATTAATAGCTCAAGCAAGTGCTATAAAGAAGCTAGTACAAAAGATAGTAAATGAATACCATTCATAAAAGACTACATATATATTTATAGTAGTCTTTTTTTCTTAAAAAGGAGATACTAGAAAGAGATTATAAAAAATATAATGTTATTAATAGAATTAATTATTTTTAAGATTTAGGAAGGCAAAGGTTATGGCACAAAAAGTAGTGATAATGGAATCTGTAAGAGGCATAGTGGAATACGTGTTAAAAAGTGGTAGCCTAGATGATAGATTTATGTCCATAAGAAGAGCTATGGAAGGAACTATAGCTCATGGAAGACTTCAAAAAGATAATGAAAATATTTATGAAAATTATCAAAAGGAAGTAAAGCTTCAATGGGGATTCGTTAGAGATGATATTGAGCTTATAATTGAAGGACGCACTGATGGAATTATAAAGGAAAGAGATATTATTGTAATAGAGGAAATAAAATCTACATATAAAAGCTTAATATATATAGAAGAAGATTATAATGAGCTACATTGGGCTCAAGGAAAATTTTATGGATACATATATTGCAAGGAAAATAATTTAGCGGAAATAAGAATACGTTTAAGCTATTATAATTTGAATACAGATGAAGTAAAGAGCTTTGAAAAGAAATTCAAACTTACAGAATTAGAAGCTTTTGTTTCAGAGTTAGTTGAGAGATATATGAAGGCTGCTTTTTTAAAAATAGCCTTAATAGAAGAAAGGAATGAAAGCATAGAGAAAATGGAATTTCCTTTTCTAACTTATCGAAAGGGTCAAAGGGAGCTAGCAGTAACTTGTTATAATACCATCAGGAATAACGGTATATTATTTGCTCAAGCGCCTACAGGTATAGGTAAGACAATATCAACAATATTTCCAGCTATAAAGGGGCTAACAAACAATATGGGAGATAGGATAGTGTATTTGACTTCTAAGACTATTACTGGAGTAGTTGCAGAAGAAGCATATGCTATGCTCATAAAGAATGGATTAAAGATAAAGGTAGTAAGTATAACAGCAAAGGAAAAAGCTTGCTTAAATGATGAAGTAAAATGTAATGCTGATGATTGTAAGTTTGCAAGAGATTATTTTTCTAAAGTGGATGATGTTATTGAAGATATTATAAGCCATGAAAACATAATATCAAGAGAGGTAATAAGAAAATATAGTGAAAAATATCAAGTGTGTCCCTTTGAATTATCATTGGATCTTACAGAATGGTGCCATGCAATAATATGTGATTATAATTACGCTTTTGATAATAGAGTAAGGTTAAAAAGGATTTTTGAAGAAGATAATAAAAGTAATGTTATATTAGTTGATGAATGTCATAACTTAATTGATAGAGCTAGAGCAATGTATAGTGGAGAAATTCTTAAGAGTGATGTAGTGCAAATAAATAAGATTTTAAAGGGAAAGGTTCCAGCTCTTTATAAAGCTTCAAATTTAATAAATAAGGAACTGATAGAGATACGAAGGGAACTTGAAGAAAACAGCCTAAGGGTAATATATAAAAATATTCAGTATAAAGAACTCATTAAGGCAATGCAGTTATTTATAAGTGTAGCAGATGAGTATTTGGTAAAAGGGAAAGGTACAGATGGATATGATGAAGTAATGGACTTTTATTTTAAATGTAGAAGTTTTGTTAGTATAAATGAATTGTATTCAGATAAGTATAATACAATAATAGAGAAAGCCAAAAATGATTTGAAAGTTAAGATATTTTGTATTGATCCCTCTGATAATATTAAGAAGATAATAAGTTCTTCCTATGCAACAATATTATTTTCAGCTACTTTATGGCCTATGAAATATTATATAGATTTACTAGGTGGAGATGATAAAAGTTATAGATTAAGATTAGATTCACCTTTTAAAAAAGAAAACTTAAAAACATTTATTTCGCCCTTAAATATGAAGTATAGCATGAGGGAAAATAATATATCTAAATTATGTGAATTAATTTATAGATTTAATGAGGAAAGTCCCGGAAATAATATAGTTTTCTTGCCATCATTTGAGTATCTTAAGAAGGTAGCTGAAAGCTACGAAAAAATATATAGTAATAATGAAAATATATTAGTACAAAAAGAAAATATAAATGAAGTAGAAAAGGAAGAGTTTTTAGCAAACTTTAGAGAAAATTCTAAGGTGTTGGCATTTGCAGTTGTAGGTGGCATGTTTTCAGAAGGAGTAGACCTTCCAGGAAAAAGGCTGAGTGGAGCTGTTATAGTTGGCGTAGGATTTCCTAAAATATCTATAGAAAATGATATAATAGCAAGTTATTTTGATGAAAAAGGATTTGACTATGCATATACTTACCCAGGAATAAATAAAATTTTGCAATGTGCAGGAAGAGTTATTAGAACTGAAGAGGATAAAGGAAGTATCTTATTAGTAGATAATAGGTACCTAAGCAAAAAGTATAAAGATATGCTACCAACAGCTTGGCAAA
Organism: Clostridium sp. CAG:265; assembly: GCF_000436575.1. Classification (NCBI taxonomy): domain Bacteria; kingdom Bacillati; phylum Bacillota; class Clostridia; order Eubacteriales; family Clostridiaceae; genus Clostridium; species Clostridium sp. CAG:265. The sequence goes on along the minus strand of NZ_FR886613.1, from coordinate 16,169 downwards.
TTGAATCATGGTAAAATAATGAATTAAAGGATATAATAAATATTATTTATATTAAAGAGAAAAAAGTAGTGGTGATGTAATGAAAAAAGAAGAAGTTAAAAAAAGGAGATCAGCCTTTGACTTTATAATATATTTTATTATTAAAGTAAATAATGATGATATTTTTGCTTTAGGAGCCCAGTTAGCTTATTATTTAGTTTTATCATTTTTTCCTTTTTTAATATTTGTTATGACTCTAATTGGATATATCAATTTAGATTCCATGAAGATAATAGAGGGATTAGCAAGAGTGCTTCCAAGTAATGTGGTGGAGCTTACTTCAAGTGTAATAATTGATGTTGTTGAAAAACAACATGGAGGGTTGTTAGGGGCATCTGCTACATTGACTATATGGTCTGCATCTTCAGCTTTTAGAGCAATTTTAAAAGGTGTTAATAAGGCATATAATATTAAAGAAAATAGATCATTTATAAAAAGGTGTATAATTGCTATAATATGCACTATAGCATTGGCATTTACAATTATGCTTACTTTAGCAACTTTAGTATTTGGAGATGTTTTAAGTAAATATATATTAAAATATATTCCATATAATGACTTTATTCATAAGTTGTGGGATTTATTGAGATATTCCATTGTTATAGTGGTAATGATAATTATTTTTGCGGCAATATATCGATATACACCTTCTAAGAGAACTGATTGGAGCGAAGCTATACCAGGAGCTGTTTTTGTAACATTAGGATGGATAGTGGTTTCATTAGCATTTTCATTTTATGTAAATAATTTTGCCAATTACTCACGGATATATGGAAGCTTGGCAACAATCTTTGTTTTAATGACGTGGTTATATATAAGCTCCATAATTATAATAATAGGTGGGGAAATAAATTCAGTCCTAGGTATAAGAAAAGACCAATTAGATAAGAAATTTTTATAAAAAACTTCTCATGAATTATGAGGAGTTTTTTATATATTTATATAAAGAGTTTTTACTAAATGAATAAAAGAGAAATTAATGGTTATACTGTTAGATAAAGTATTCAGGAGGTGTTATACATGAATAAAATTGTGTTATTAGGTAAGCTTATTAAGGACCCTGAACTAAAAACAATTGAAAATGGGGAAAAAAGCTTCACCAGATTTATAATTGCTGTGGATAGGAATTTTAAATCTGCCGATGGAACAAGGAAGGCTGATCTTATTCCAGTTACTATATGGGGAAGGAAAGCCGAAGTTATATGCAAATATATGACTAAAGGAAGCTACATAAGTTTAAGTGGAAGACTTCGTACAGGAAGCTATGAAGATAAGGAAGGAAATAAGAAATACATAGCAGAAGTTGTTGCGGAAGACTTCAAGTTCGTAGGAAATAGGAGAGTAGATAAAGAAAGTTCTGATGCCATAGGCAATGAACAATAATATCTTATATAAAGTTTTCTGTAATGTTTATGACATTATAATAAAGGAGTAAAAGAATAATTAAAGTCTCATAATTTTATAAAATAATATAGTGTACGTTTTGCTAAATGTATACATATAATTATGAGGCTTTGTTTTTTACAAAAAAACTTTAAAATTCAGATTAACTTTCTAAAGGACGTATTATCGACAACGTTTATTTTTAAGAGAAATGATAATGGGATATTATTAAATAATAATATGGGTAAAAAAGTAAAAAATAAAGTATAATGTAGAAAATAAAAGAAAAATTTATTTCTTTACAGAACAATCTTTGACACATTTTAATACATTAATGTGTTATCTTTGATGTATGGAAGTTATGTTAAGGGGGAGATAACTTTGGTTGTAAAAGAATGTTTTGATATCACAGTGGAAAAAGAAAATTGTAAGATGAATTACTTCTATAGAATGACTTTTGGAAGATTTAAAGGTAGACAGGCATACGGTATAGAAGTAGAAAGACAAGACGTTATAAATGGAGGTTTGGTTAATATAGAAAGAAATAGTGTAAATAATATTTCTACCGATAAGGAAAAGGTTAAGAGATTATTTGATTTAGTATCAAAGAATAATGTTTCACCTATACATTTAATAGATGTCATAGGAGAATATGTTGACGAATACGTAAGTGATTTTAATTAAAGGATACAGCATAGGCGGAGGCAACTATGATCTTAGGAATTGGCACAGATATAATAGAAATAGAGAGAATTAAAGTAGCAATTGAAAGAACACCTAGTTTTTTAAGTAAGGCATTTACTGAAAAAGAAAGAGAACTTTTTAAATCAAAGGGAATGAGAGTAGAGACAATAGCAGGGAATTTTGCAGCTAAAGAAGCACTTAGCAAAGCTTTAGGAACAGGATTTAGAGGTTACAACCTTAAAAATTTTGAAATATTAAGGGATAACTTAGGAAAACCTATAGTTAATATTTCTAAAGAAGTTAGAGATAAAATTGGTGATAGAAAATTAAACATAAATGTTTCTATATCTCATAATAAAAGCAATGCCATAGCTTTTGCAATTGTGGAGGAATAAATATGTACATAATGTTTAAGGAAATAGTAAGATGACCTCTGGAGGAATGGGTGATAATAACATCACTGGTTGCTCAAGGTCATAGCAATATGGATTCAGCGTTATTAGGTACATATATTCATGGATTAGCAGCCAATATTATTCTTAGAGATAGATATTTTATTATAGCAGGACATTTAAATAGAAAGTATTCCCTTTGTGATGGAAACTCTATAAGTTAAATTATGAATAAAAAACCAAGTTGCATAATAATAGTATAATGAAGCAGGCAATTTGGGAGGAAATATGAAAAAGAAAATAATTATTATATTATTATTGGCAGTTCCTTTTATATCTATTTTATTTATCATTTTTTTCAGGGGTTTTTTAATGCCTTCAAATGAAGAAATAATTGAAGGATTAAAAAATATTAAGGCATATGAGGCTAAAGTACAATATGTTATGAAAAATGATAAGGGTGAAGAAATTGAGGAAACTAAACAATGGTATTCTGCAGATAAGGGGGTGAGGGTAGAATTTGGTGATGAGGTAACTAAGATATACAAGGATGAAAAAATATATGTCAAAGATACTATTAATGATAATGAATATGAATTAGGGCAAGATATGGATATAGTACATCCATTAGCTTTTATTAATAATATTTTAGCATATCCTATAAGGGAAGGAAGTATATCAGAGGGGCAAGAAGAGTGGGGAGATACCATATATATAAAAGCTGACGTGGAATTGTTTTTAAATAATATATATTTTAATAAAGCTACTATCTTTATTGATAAAAAGAATAGAGTACCAATAGGAATTGTAGTTTATGATAGAGAAGATAGATATGTATTAAGGATAATCTATGAACAGTTTGAAGAAGTAGAAAAAATAGATGATTCTTTATTATGATATAGAATAGAAAGTAGTTAACTTTAAAGGTTAAGTTTGTCTAGATAAACAAATGAACTTTTGTCTCTTTATTATAAAAAAGCAATAAGTATTAAAAAGATATTTACAGAAGAAGTGGAAATATTAAATCGATTAATAAACATACATAAATAAAAAGAAAAAATAATTAAGATAAATAAAATTTAAATAAGCCAGGTTATATTAATAGAAGTCGAATTATATATTGATAATACTTTCCATAGGAGAGTACATAAATCTTATTGTAATTTATTTAAAAATAATGAATTAATTAGATAAAAGTTTTAGAAAAAGCATAATATTTTATAAAATATACAAAAAAAGGCGAAAAGTTAAAAATAATATTATTTTCTATTTACAGACTAGCACAAATTGAAATATAATTTTCTAAAGGATAAAATTATGTACTCTTAGGAGGACAAGTATGTCAGATAAATTTGAAAATCAAATCTTTAGAAAAATAAATGAAGATTTTGATAAAAAAAATAGGAAATATATTAAGGAAAATTTAATAAAATATGATGAGAAGAAATATGAAGGAGAGTTTCTTGAATTAATGAGGATAGGGTATGAAGAAATGTCAGATATTAATTTAGAACTTTCAAAGGCTATTGATTTCTCAAAGGGAAATGTACAATATAAATTTGACGATATTTGCGAATATGAGAAATGGCTTTGCGGAGTGTGAGAATTTAAATGGCGACTATAGTAGTAAAAAGAGGGGATATTTTTTATGCAGATTTAAGTCCAGTTATAGGCTCAGAGCAAGGTGGAATTAGGCCAGTTATTATAATACAAAATGATATAGGAAATAAATATAGTCCTACTGTTATTGTATCAGCAATAACTTCACAAATTAATAAGGCTAAACTTCCAACTCATGTGGAGATTTCTTCAGTTGAATATGGATTAAACAGAGATTCAGTAGTGTTATTAGAACAAATAAGGACTCTTGATAAAAAGAGACTGAAAGAAAAGATTGGACATATGACAGATATTGATATGAAAAAAGTGGACAAAGCATTGCTAATTAGCTTAAATTTAGATAAGTAGTAGTAAAAGATAATGAAAAGGCAGAGTTAAAATGACTCTGCTTTTGTTGTATAAATAATACATATAAACAGTAATTGTACATATAAAAATAGGTAGGGTGAGATTAAAGTGATACACAATATAAATTAAATAATAATAAAAGTATACACTAATCAAAATAATAGTATATACAAAGAGTGATTCATATGATAGTATAAATTTAAAGAATAAAATGACGTATTAATACAAAGCTTAATTTATATGATCTGTATCATTTATTATGAATAATTAATAATTTATATATTAAGAATTAATTGAGGAGGATACACAATGGCAAAGAGTTTAGACGAATTAAAATCAATATCTACAGAAATTAGAAAAGACATAGTGAAGATGCTTACTGAATCAGCATCAGGGCATCCAGGAGGATCATTATCAGCTACTGATATTATGACTGTATTATTTTTTAAGGAAATGAATATAGATCCTAACAATGAAAAGGATCCAAATAGAGATAGATTTGTTTTATCAAAAGGCCATGCTGCCCCTGTACTTTATAGTACTTTAGCTAGAAGAGGATATTTCCCAGTAGAAGAATTATCAACTTTAAGAAAGTTTAAATCAAGATTACAAGGTCACCCAAGTATTCAATATTTACCAGGAATTGATATGTCAACAGGATCATTAGGACAAGGGATTTCTGCAGCAGTAGGAATGGCTTTAGCTGGAAAGATAGATAAGAAGGATTATAGAGTTTATACAATATTAGGTGATGGAGAATTAGAGGAAGGTCAAGTATGGGAAGCTTCAATGTGTGCAGCACATTATAAGTTAAATAACTTAACAGCTTTCATTGATTTTAATGGATTACAAATTGATGGAGATATAACAAAAGTTATGAATCCTTGTCCAATAGATAAAAAATTTGAAGCTTTTGGTTGGAATGTTTTAGTTATTGATGGTCATAACTATGAAGAAATTATAGATGCTATAGAAAAAGCAAAAGAGTGTAAAGATAAGCCTACGGCAGTAGTTTGTAAAACAATCAAAGGAAAAGGCGTATCATTTATGGAAAACCAAGCTGAATGGCATGGTATAGCACCTAGCAGAGAGCAATGTGAAGCAGCATTAAAGGAATTAGGAGGGGAAAATTAATGAGTAAAAAGATTGCAACAAGAGAAGCATATGGAAAAGCTTTAGCAGAATTAGCTAATACTAATGAAAATATAGTGGTTTTAGATGCAGATCTTTCAAAGTCTACAAAAACTTCAGAATTTAAGGCTATATGTCCAGAAAGATTCTTTAATATGGGAATTGCAGAAGCAAATATGGTGTCAGTGGCAGCGGGGCTTTCTACTTGTGGAAAGATTCCTTTTGTAAGTACATTTGCTATGTTTGCAGCAGGAAGAGCATTTGAACAAATAAGAAATGCAATTTGCTATCCAAGATTAAATGTAAAAGTGTGTGCTACTCATGCAGGTATAACAGTTGGAGAAGATGGTGCATCACATCAAACAGTGGAAGATTTATCATTAATGAGATCAATACCTAATATGGTAGTTATTTCACCATCAGATGCTGTTGAGACAAAAGCAGCAATAGAAGCAATAGCAGAGTATAATGGACCTTGCTATGTAAGATTAGGTAGAGCGCCTGTTAATGTTATAAATGATGAAAATAATTATAAATTTGAAATTGGTAAAGGTGTACTTTTAAATGAAGGTACAGATTTAACAATAGTAGCTACAGGAATAATGGTGGATGTTGCTTTAGAAGCTAAGGAAATCTTAGCATCACAAGGAATTTCTGCAAGAGTTATTAATATCCATACTCTAAAACCGATTGATTCAGACATTTTAGTAAAGGCTGCTAAGGAAACAGGAGCAATTGTAACAGTTGAAGAACATAGCATAATTGGTGGGCTAGGTTCAGCAGTATCAGAAGTTTTAGATGAAGTTTGTCCAGTGCCAGTAGTGAAGGTTGGTATTAATGATCAATTTGGTCAAAGTGGAAAACCAGATGAATTATTAGAGTACTATGGATTAACAGCTGCAAATGTTGTTGAAAAAGTTAAAAGAGCTATTGAATTAAGAAGATAGTTTAAAATCTTATTGATATAGATGGCAGATCAAAATGAAATATTTTTGATTTGTCATCTTTTTATAATTAAATATATAAATTTAAGATTAGTTTTATAAGTAAAACCATGATTTTAATTACAATTTCATAATTCGTATATCATGAACTAGTTTTTATAAAAGTTTATGATATAATTGTTCATTGGAATAATATTCAATGTAAATGGGATAAAAAGAGGTAAAAGAGGAAACATAATTATAGTAATTTAAATAATAGGAGTATATTATGAACAAATATAATTTAAGAGATTTTATATTAATCACTTTTGGTGTATTTCTTGTAGCAGTATCGGTAGTATACTTTTTTCAACCTAATAACATTGCTGCAGGAGGCTTAAGTGGTATAGCAATAATAATTAATAATTTCGTTCCAGAAATACCTATAGGACTATTGGTATTAATGATGGATTGTATTTTATATATAGTTGCTTTTTTGGTGATAGGAAGTAAATTTGGTGGAAAGAGCATTTATGCTAGTCTTACTTTGTCAGGATTTATGTGGCTTTTAGAAAAAGTATTTCCTTATGAAGCAACTAATGATCTTATGCTAGCAACTATCTTAGGAACAATAATTTCTGCATCAGGCTTAGCAATTGTATTTAACTGCAATGCATCTACAGGTGGGACTGATATTTTGGCAAAGATATTACATAAATTTTTACATTTTAATATAGGAAAATCACTGTTGATAGTGGATTTTATAGTTACATTAGCAGGAGCAATGACCTTTGGAGTACAAAAGGGATTATATGCAGTATTAGCAGTAATAATAAGTGGCTTTGCTATAGATAAAGCCATTGCTGGTTTTAATATTTGTAATGAAGTTACAATAATAAGCAAGGAAAGTAAAAAAATAAGTGAATTTATTTTAAATGATTTAGAAAGAGGTTGCACTTTTATTAATGGTATAGGAGGATTTACTGAAAAGCAAACTACTATACTTTACACTGTTATAGGTAGAAGTGAATTTATTAAGCTTAAGAGATATATTAGCCAAATAGATAAGAGTGCTTTTATAACTGTCAGTGAAGTAGCTGAAGTTATGGGAGAAGGCTTTAAAGAAATTAATGGAGAATAATTAAAGGTTAGGGTGGTACAAATGAAAAAAATAAGGGAGTATGCATTAACAACATTAGGAATAGTATTAACAGCAATTGGACTGGAATATTTCTTATTTCCAAATGATATAGCAGCTGGTGGGGTTTCAGGTATAGCTCTTGTAATTAATGGAATTACAGGTTGGAATATAAGTATAATGGTATTCATATTAAATATTATTTTATTTATTGTAGCTTTTGTGGTTTTAGGAAAAGGATTTGGTGGAAAAAGTCTGTATGCTACTGTGATACTTTCTGTAGTTATGGAAATAATTGAGAAAGTGTTTAACCCTGTAATGTTAACAGAAAACATGTTTTTAGCTAGCTTTTTTGGTTCAGCACTTTTAGCAATGGGATCAGCAATAGTATTTCATCAAGGTGCATCAACAGGAGGAACCAGTATATTGGCAGCTATAATAAGCAAATTCACACCTTTAGGTGTTGGAACAGCATTATTATTAAATGATTCAATTATATGTCTTTTAGCAATTAATGTTTTCGGTATAGATAAGGGACTATTTGGTTTCTTTAGTTTAATATTAATAGGACTTCTTATTGATAAGTTTATTGATGGGTTTAATACATGTAAGCAAGTGTTTATCATCACTAGTAAAGCTGATATGGTAGTTAACTTTATAAATAAAGATATAAATAGAGGGTGTACAGTGTTAAATGGAAAAGGCGGATATACTTATAGTGAAGTAAATATTGTTTACACTGTGCTTAGTAATAATCAATTTATTACATTAAAGAACTTTATTAAGGAAAATAATCCAGAAGCATTCATTACAGTAAATGACTCAAAAGAGGTGTTAGGATTAGGATTTAATGATAATTACTAAAAAATTGGATAATGATAAATAATTAGGTACATTGTTGGTCAATAGGATTTTCTGTGATATAATCAATTTAGAGTTTTTGAGAAAAGAATGATACGAGGTGTTTTAATGATAGAATTTAATAATGTATCCAAGATATATAACAACAATGTAAAAGCGTTATCAGATGTAAGTGTTAAAATAAATTCAGGAGATTTTGTATTTTTAGTTGGACCTTCAGGGTCAGGAAAGTCAACTTTTATAAAAATGCTATTAAAAGAAATTGAACCTACAATGGGAAATATAACTGTTGCAGATAGGAATTTATCAGAAATAAAAAGAAATCAAGTGCCATATTACAGAAGAAAGATAGGTATGGTGTTTCAAGATTTCAGACTTATACCAACATTAAATGTTTATGAAAATGTTGCTTTTGCCATGAGAGTTGTGGAAGCATCTCAAAAGGAAATAAGAAAGAGAGTACCAATGGTTTTATCTCTTGTTGGATTATCTCATAAATATAAAATGTTCCCTAATGAATTATCAGGGGGAGAGCAACAGAGAGTATCATTGGCTAGGGCTATAGTGAATAATCCATCTGTACTTATAGCTGATGAGCCTACTGGTAATCTAGATCCAGATACAGCAAAAGAAATTATGGAATTATTAGAAGATATAAATAAATCTGGTACAACAATAGTTATGGCTACTCACGCTAAGGATATAGTTGATAATATGAAGAAGAGAGTTATAGCTATAGAAAAAGGTTCTATAGTAAGAGATGATAGAAAGGGGATGTACGAAAATGAAAATTAATACAATAAATTATTTTATAGTAGATGCCCTGAAAAGTATAAAACGTAATATAACAGTTAGTTTTGCTGCAATGTTAACTGTATTAGTAACATTTTTTGTATTAGGTACATTTACTTTAGTTGGTTTAAATTTTAATAAGACTATAGAAGATGTAGCTGATAAGATAGAAATAAAAGTTTATTTACAAGATGATATAAAGCTTGTAAATAAAAGGGAAGTAGAAATTAAATTATCGGAGCAGGATGGAGTAAAAGCAGTAACTTATGAATCAAAAGATGAAGCCTTTACAAAACTTAAGAAGGATTTAGAAGGAAATAGTGGTATGCTTGAAGGATATAGCCTTGAAAATAATCCACTAGCAAGTTCATATATAGTTACTCTAGAAGATGCATCATATGCAAGTAATGTAACTAAAGCAGTAGAAGATATGACAGGTGTGGAATCTGTTACTAATCAACAAGAATTAATTGAAAAAATAAGCAGAGTAGTTGATTTTGTACAAATATTAGGAGTAATATTATTCTTTGTATTTATTGGAGTATCAATATTCTTAATAATGAATACAATCAAATTAGCTGTATATTCAAGAAGAAGAGAAGTAGGAATAATGAAGTTTGTTGGAGCAACAGATTGGTTTATAAGATGGCCATTTGTTATTGAAGGTATAATCATTGGAGCCATTGGTTCATTGCTTGCAACAGCAGTACTATACTTTATCTATAGAGGTGTATTTGGATTTATAGCAAGTAACCTTTTAATAGCTAACTTAGTTCCAGTATCATTTGTATTAACAACTTTATTAGGAGGATTCTTATTAGGTGGAATAGTAGTTGGAGCTATTGGAAGTATAGCTGCACTAAGAAAATTCTTAGTTGTATAAAAACTAAATATTGAAAAATAAATTAATAAGGAGCTGTATGATATTTATAGCTCCTTATTTTTATTAAAAAATAAAAAAAATATAGATAAATAAAAAAGAAGCTTAACATTTATTTAAATTAATATTATTATTATATAAGATATAGATATAAAAAGCATAAAGCTATTGAACATACATTGAAAGGAAGTAGGACAATGGAAAATTTTAAGAGAGAGGAAAAAGAGAGTAGGAAAGATAAATTTAAATGGTTAAAGGTTGCTGCCATAGCTGTATTATTTGTAGGAACAGGAATTGGAATGTTTTATGGAGGTAATATTGCAGCAACTAAAGGATTTATTTTAACTGGAGTTCCTGAAAAAGCTGCTGGGGACTTAGGAAAGATAAGTGATGCAAATAAATATAGTGACTTATTTGAACTTAGAAGCCTGCTTATGGCAAAATATGATGGAGACATAGATGATACTGTACTTTTAGAAGGTGCTATGAAAGGAATGGCATCTGCTTTAGGTGATCCATATACTGTTTATATGAATTCAGATGAATATAAGAATTTTATAGAATCAAATAATAATTTTTATGGAATAGGAGCACAAATTGGTGTAAGAGATGAAAAGGTGGTAATAATATCACCAATTGAAGGTTCACCAGCTGATAGAGCGGGAATAAAGGCAGGAGATGTAATTTTACAAGTTGATGATTATGAAGTTACTGATGCCAATAGTGAAGAGGTAGTATCAAGAGTTAGAGGAGAAAAAGGTGTTTCAGTAAAGTTAATTATAAAAAGAGGAGAAGAGACTTTACAATTTGACATAGTAAGAGAAGAAATTCAAAGTGAATCAGTAAAAGGTGAAATATTAGAAGGTAATATTGGGTATATTCAAATTACTACTTTTAGTGATGAAGATGTAAGTGTTAAATTTACAGAAAAGCTCAATGAATTAAAAGAAAGTGGAATGGAAAGATTAATATTAGACCTTAGAGGAAATCCAGGAGGATATTTAGATAAATGTGTTGAGATAGCATCTAACTTTATTCCAAAAGGAGAGATGATTACTTATACCATAGATAAATATGATAATAAGCAAGTTTCTTTATCTCAAGGTGGAAATACAATTGGTATGCCATTAGTGGTATTAGTAAATGGTGGAAGTGCCAGTGCATCAGAAGTTGTTACAGGAGCATTAAAAGATAATAATGTAGCAACAGTTATAGGAACTACAACATTTGGAAAAGGTATAGTTCAACAGCTTATTCCTTTTGTACAAAGTGACGGAGATACTGGAGCTATTAAAGTAACAACATCAAAGTATTATTGTCCTAATGGAGAAAATATTCATGGTAAAGGTATTGAGCCAGATATTAATGTAGAATTAAGCGAAGAAGTGTTAAGTCAAGAGTATAGTAGGGACATTGATACACAATTCCAAAAGGCATTAGAGGTAATAAGACAAAAATAGTAACTTAGGAGGCTACAAATGGAGCTGATAACATATAGTCTAAGAACTGTAGCAAAAGCAATAATTGAACCAACATATTTACTAATGCTTATAGTATTTGGAATAATATTTTATTTAAAAAATAAAAAGACTGCAATTATACAACAAATGACAATAGGAGAAGTAATTGATACTCCCCTAGAATTAACATTATCACAAATAGTGATAGGTATATTAGCAGGAACAATAGGAAGTGTTATATTAGCTATATTAGGTATTAGTTTTGGCAATAATTCAGGTATAGAATTTATTTTTATAACATCAATAGTACTATTGAGCATAAGGCCTAAGCTTGTATGCTTTGCTTATTCTGGAGCATTACTTGGAGCAGTGAGTATGATATTAAATATAATATTAAATAGCATTGGTATGAAGTCATATATCAATGTAAATATACTTTCATTAACTAGTTTTATAGCGGTTTTACACATTATGGAGGGCATCATTGTAATGGTAGATGGAAGTAGAGGTTCAATTCCGGTATTCAGTAATAGGGAAAACAAAATAGTTGGTGGATTTTCATTTAATAGATACTGGGCTATACCCATAGCTGTGATGATAATGATTAGTGGAGAGTCTTCAGGAACAGGAATAATTTCAGCACCAACATATAGTTGGTGGCCTATTATTAAAGATTTTAATTTAACAGCAATTTTAGCTACAGCATCTTTAATGTTTGCTCCTTTTTATGGTGTAATAGGTTATAGTTCTGTTACCTTTACTAAAAGAAAAAAGGAAAAAGTACTAGGAGCAGGGATAGGAATATTATTATATGGAATATCATTACTTATTGTTTCACAATTATGTAGTATTGGATTAGTTGGAGAAATAATAGCATTAGTTTATATGCCATTAGCACATGAGTTATTGATTAAATTTGAAAGAATGAAAGAAAAAAATGGAGAATACTTATATGTAAGTGGTGAGGATGGTATATCAATACTTGAAGTAGCACCTAATTCTGTGGCTTTTGAAGCAGGAATTAGAAGAGGTGATAAAATTTTAGCTGTAAATGGTGAAGCTGCAACTTCAGAGGTAGATATATTAAATGCTGTTAAAGAAGCTAAGTCTACTTTACCTATTAAAATAAAAAGTAGATACGGTAAGATAAATGATTATATATTACAATTAGGGAATAGAAGGTTGGGAGTATTATTAGTTCCTCGTATGATAAAAGATGAAAGTAGAATTGATATAAGCAGTGATGAATTTAAAAGAATATTAGAGCAATTAAAAATCAAAAAATAGTGATTGCATTTGCAATTGCTATTTTTTTATAGCTTAAATTTAGATGTTAATAAATTTTACAAAATGTTAATAATAAGTAGAATAGATATATAGTATTAATTATGACGGAGTTGATAAAAAAATGAATAAATTTAAGATACATTCAAAATTTAAACCAATGGGGGATCAACCTAAAGCCATTGATTCACTAACAGGTGGAATAGAAGAAGGACGAGAATTTCAAACACTATTAGGGGTTACTGGTTCAGGAAAAACCTATACCATGGCCAATATTATCGAAAGGGTTCAAAAACCAACTATAGTATTAGCACATAATAAAACTTTAGCAGCTCAATTATGTTCTGAATTTAAAGAATTCTTTCCAAACAATATAGTTGAATATTTTGTATCATATTATGACTACTATCAACCAGAAGCTTATGTGGCTTCCACTGATACATTTATAGAAAAAGATGCATCTATAAATGATGAGATAGATAAGCTTAGACATGCTGCTACATCAGCGTTATTAGAAAGAAGAGATGTAATTATTGTTGCATCAGTTTCTTGTATATATGGATTAGGTAATCCAGAAGAATATAAAAAGCTTACAATATCTTTAAGACCAGGAATGGAAAAAGATAGAGATGAAATTATAAGAAAGCTTATAGATATTCAATATGAAAGAAATGATATAGACTTTTCTAGAGGTACATTTAGAGTAAGAGGTGATTCTTTAGATATAGTTCCATCATCATCATCTAATAATGGAATAAGAATAGAGTTCTTTGGTGATGAAATTGATAGAATAAGAGAATTTGATGTGTTAACAGGGAAGATAATTGGAGATAGAAAGCATGTATCAATAACTCCAGCATCTCACTTTGCTGCTTCACAAGAAACAATAGATAAAGCAATTAATGTAATAGAATATGAATTAGAGGAAAGATTAAAAGAGCTTACATCACAAGATAAACTTGTGGAAGCTCAAAGGTTAAGACAAAGAACAAACTATGATATTGAAATGATTAAGGAAATGGGATATTGTAGTGGTATAGAAAATTATTCTAGAATTCTTGATGGAAGAGCGCCAGGAACGCCACCACAAACATTGTTAGATTATTTCCCAGATGATTACTTAATGTTTATTGATGAAAGCCACGTTACATTACCACAAGTTAGGGCAATGTATGCTGGAGATAAATCAAGAAAAGATAACTTAGTAGAGTATGGATTTAGACTTCCATCAGCTTATGATAATAGGCCATTACAGTTTAAAGAATTTGAGAATAAGATTAATCAAGTTATTTTTGTTTCTGCTACACCAGGCCAATATGAGGTAGATCATTCAACTAATATAGCAGAGCAAATAATACGTCCAACTGGACTTATAGATCCTGAAATAGAAATAAGACCTGTAAATGGTCAAATTGATGATTTATATGAAAGTATCTTAGAAACTACTAAGAGAGGATTTAGGACATTAGTTACTACATTAACTAAAAAGATGGCAGAAGATTTAACTAAGTATCTTACTGATATTGATGTGAAGACAACATATATGCATTCTGATATAGATACAATTGAGAGAATGGAAATAATTAGAGACCTAAGACTTGGTAAGTATGATGTGCTTGTGGGAATTAACCTTTTAAGAGAAGGGCTTGATATACCAGAAGTTGCTTTAGTGGCAATTTTAGATGCTGATAAAGAAGGATTCTTAAGATCAGAGACATCTATGATACAAACAATAGGTAGAGCAGCTAGAAATGCTGAGAGTAAGGTTGTTATGTATGCTGATAGCATAACTGGATCTATGGATAGAGCCATTAAGGAAACAGAAAGAAGAAGAAAGATTCAAATGGATTATAATAAGGAGCATGGCATAATACCTAAGACCATTAAAAAGGATGTAAGAGACGTTATTGGAAGTATAATGGTTACAGAAGAATCTGAAACTTATGAAGTTGATAGCACAGGATTATCTGAAAATGATAAGGTTAAATTAATAAAGGAATATACTGATGAAATGAAAGATGCTGCTAAGAATCTTCAATTTGAAAGAGCTGCAGAACTTAGAGATATGATTAATGATTTAAAGGAAAAATAATTTCCTAGGAAATTGCATTAAGTATTTTTATGAAAGTCATTTAAAAATCTCATAATTAAAATAATTGTATATATGATATACTGTGTTTGAACTGTTTTGAAAACTTAATGAATAGATATAGTTTCAATATATCCATTCATCATAAATTTCATAACAAATATATATTGAGGCTATCGCTAACGGATTTTTTTATCCGCTATTGCGACAGCCTCTTTAGTAATACTAATTTATAGAGATATAATTTTTTGATATAATTTATATAATTATTTGTTATAGAGGATGGAGAATTTATGAATGCAAGTAACAAAATATTAGTAGTTGAAGATGACTGGGATATAAATGCGCTGTTATGTAAGATACTAAGTCAAAATGGATATGATGTAAGAGGGGCATATTCGGGATCAGAAGCAAAGATGTGCATTGAGAAAAGTCAATATGATCTTATAATTTTAGATTTAATGTTACCAGGGATATGCGGAGAAGAGTTAATAAAGGAAATTAGAAAGAATTATTTAATGCCAATAATAGTGGAGTCAGCTAAGATAACTCCAGAAGATAAGATTGGAGTATTAAAAATGGGGGCTGATGATTTTATTAGTAAGCCATTTGATATAAATGAAGTTTTGGCTAGAGTAGAGGCACAATTAAGAAGGTATAAAGCATTTTCTAGTTCTAAAACAAATAGCAATAATAAATTAACTCATAAAAATTTAACTTTAGATATAGATAGTAGACAAGTACAGGTAAATGGAATAAACATAAATTTAACAGTTAGAGAATTTGATATATTAGAACTATTAATTAGTAATCCTAACAAAGTGTTTACAAGGGCAAATTTATTTGAGGCAGTTTGGAAAGATGAATTCATTGGAGATTATAATACTGTTAATGTACATATTAGTAATTTAAGAGCCAAGATATCTAAGATAGATAAGGAAAATGAATATATACAAACAGTATGGGGAATTGGATTTAAATTAAAGTCTGAATAGTTAATATTTGTAGGAAAGAAAATTACAATAGGAAATAATATATTTAAAAAATGTAATTATACAATTTAAATAGTGGTTGGTAGAAAATTTAATGAGTTCTACCAACCATTTTTTAAAGTACAGGAAAGTATAAAATTTTCGATGGCTGAA
>NZ_FR886612.1:0-2677 GCF_000436575.1 Clostridium sp. CAG:265 | reverse complement strand
TGCAGCTCCTTTGCTTACTAACTCTATTAACTTCTTTGTACTAATCTCTTTACTCATTTTTTACTCCTTATACACTTTTTATATCCTCTTTCGCTTTTAACCATACTGATTTACTAGATGTATATATGTATTTAAGATATGAGCATATATCTTCTAACCTTTCTTTTGTTGCTGTTGCTTGTCCTCTCTTTAAATCTTTCTTTATATCATACTTAATACTAGACCATCTAAAATAAGCTTGTATTGCATCCTTTTGTAGTTGGAAAGCTCCTGCTATATCCTCTTCACTTAATTTATCATATCTTGAATATATATCATTTAATATCTTTACCTCTTCTTGATATTCTTTTTCATAATTCATATTTATTATTCTCCTATTATTTATAAAAAGAGGAGTTTCCTCCTCTACCACCTTAACTTTAGCATTTTGTAATCCCTGCTGCAGTAAATGTATTTATTTATATTAAATGCTTATAGCATATTAATAACTTTTTTATTACCTCACTTCATTTCTATTTCTAATATAAGACTTGGACCATAGCCTCTTAGGTATCTGGTCCCATCTTCATCATTTTGCTTTTCAGTTAAAAATACTACTGATTTAACTGTTTCACCTTTTTCTATATTCATAGATCTTACACCTTCTCTTATAAGAAGTTCATTAATTAAATCTTTAGTTTTAATATTCCTTAAATTAATCATATTCCAAACAACCTACCAATATCCTCATTTACAGCTTGCATTATTATACTTGCTTCTAAAAATGTCACTTGATCACCTTCTAATATTTCTTCTAATCTTTTAAGGTCTATATTACATACGTTTCTTAATACTGGTGTTGAATTTTCTCTTATTCTTCTTACTATTTCAACATTACTAAATTCACTTTTATCTAAAATTACTCTTACTTTTATACTTGCTAAACTTTTGTATCTCATATATTCTCCTAATAAATCTTTCTGCCACACTCTGGACAATACTTAAATTTTATAAAGTTTATTTCTCCAGTATCTTTATTGGTTATTCCTATTTCCCTTGTAGATGAATCAAAATATAATAATATTTTGTTATCTTTATCTTCTAAAATTGAATTTGTATTTTCTCTACAGAAAGTACATATATCATTTTGTTCACTTTTTAATTGTTGAACTTCTACATTTTTATGTATTTCACTTTGAACTTCTCCTTTTTCTTCTTCCTCTTCTGTATTTCTTGAAATTTCTTCAGTAATTTCTTCTTCAGTTCTTTTATCCTCTTCAACATATTCAGCATACTCCTCTTTGTTTTCTTCTATCTCTTCACTATATTCACTATCTTCTATGGCTATAGTTACTTCTTCATCATGTAAGCTATCATCTATTGCAATTTGCCCTTCTAATGGTCTTATATATTCTTCTTTAGCTTTTAATACATCTATATCATTTGCTATAAGACTTCCCTCTTCTTGTAACTTTATAAATGCCTTTAACTGATACTCTTTAGTTAACTGTGATGCTTTATATGCTACAGAATAATTTATATTATTATTCTTAAACTCTTCTTGCAATTCTTCTATAAGATTATTATTTATAGCTTTATATCTTCCCAGTTGGCTTGATGATATATTTAATATTTCCGATAATAAATCTCTTGTTCTTCCCTTTATGTTATTTTCTTTTTTAAGCTGATTTATTATCTCTTCTACTTCTATAGATTGCTGCATCTTCTCCCAATCAGTAATCTCTCTTGTAGTTGAATTTGTCATTATCATAGTTAATTTATTTAAAAGAGTATTATCTTCACTTTTTGACTTAATCTTACAAGGTAATATTCTAAATTCTTCTTTACCTTCTTCCACTAATGCTTTAGATGCAAAATATCTTCTATGTCCTGCTACAAGCTTATAATTATCTCTATCTATTCTTTCTACTATAAGATTTTGCTCTATTCCTAATAGCTCTATTGATTGCTTTATATTCTCTATATCATCTACACTATAAAAATTTTCTTTAGCTGGTACTATATGATCTATATCTATATTCTTTATATTAAAATTCAAAGTTTTCATTTCCTCTTCTTCACTTTTATTTACTTCTCTTGAATTGCTATTTAATAATTGCGTTAAATTAAATGCCACTTTCCTCTTCACCCCTTTTTCTAAAATGTGCCCAACTTGGACACATTTTTTGAATTGCGAATTACTTTACTCAATCAAGTAATCACATTTTGCATCGACATTAACTTATAATCGCAAGGTAAAGGCTTTAATAATATACAATGCTCTTTATCAACCCAACCATACATATGCCCATTCATTAACCATATTAGGTGCTTTGGTATTCTTACTACATATTTACCTCTACCACCTTTTTTACTTTCAGAATGGATAGTAAATCTTTCTCCTATACACTTGCTATACCATTCATTACCTGTAGATTTCATTATTTTTAAATCCAAGCTTATCACTCCATTAATTCGTAATAATTTCATTAAATATCAGCTATACACCAGCTCTTTTGTACTGGATAAAGTTCATGCTCTACGCCATACCAATCGATTTTTATTGTTCCGTTATTGTTTTCATCAAACTCAACTTCTTTATTTTCTATTTCATCAAGTATATGTTTAATTTTCTCTTTAACATTTTTTGATGCATTTTTATTAAAATTTTCTTTATTAAATCTATAAACCATTTCTT
>NZ_FR886611.1:11752-122997 GCF_000436575.1 Clostridium sp. CAG:265 | reverse complement strand
TTATACTTTCCTGTACTTTAAAAAAGTGTTATAAAAGTAAAGTTTATTACTTCTATAACACTTTTGTTTTAAATTATACTTTTATTCATTTACAATTTCTTCTGTTATTTGTGATTTTTCTTTTATAGCACTAATGATTAATCCAAGAACTATACCTAATATTGCTGGAACTAACCAACCTAAACCTTCAGTATAAAGAGGTAAATTACCAAATATTTTATCACCTAATTCTATACCAAAACCTTTTAATCCATAAATTACACTTACTACTCCTGTAAATAAAATCGTTAATGAATACACTATTCTGCTACCTTTTATAAATTTATCAACCATAGCTAAAACAATTAGCATAATAGCTATTGGATAAATCATATCTAAAACAGGAACTGAAATAGATAAAATCTTTGTTAATCCCATATTAGCAAGAATCATACTTGAAAGAGCTAAAATTCTTACCCATCCTTTATAACTTATTTTATCAGATAAGCTTGCAAAATATTGACTACAAGAACTAATTAACCCTACACTTGTTGTTAAACATGCAAGAGTAAATATTACTGCTAGTAATACTGCACCTGGTTTACCAAATAAGTAAGTAGTAACATTTGTTAATGTAACTGCTCCATTTGCTGTTTCACCAAATCTTCCTCCACTAGTTGCTCCTAAATGTGCAAGGGCTGCATAAATTAACACAAGTAAACCACCAGCAATAAATCCAGCTTTTATTGATGTTGATACTACAGCTTTTTCTTCTTTAACACCTTTTGTTTTAATAGCAAGTGCAATAACAATTCCAAAGTTTAATGCTGCTATAGTGTCCATTGTTAAGTATCCTTCTAAGAAACCTGTAACAAATGGTGAATTTACATATGCACCTGTTGCTTCACCATATGAACCTAATGGCTTAAAGAATGCTCCTATAACAATTACAAATATTAAAGTTAATAATGTTGGTGTTAATACTTTTCCCATACGATCAACTAACTTAGTTGGCGATAATGAAAGCCAATATGCCACTGAAAAGAATACTAAAGTAAATAATAAACGAGCTATGGTTTCTGACATATGACTTGGTAAATATGGAGATACCACCATTTCAAATGGTAAACTTCCTGCTCTTGGAATTCCTAAGCAAGGTCCAATAGATAAATAAATAAGTACTGTAAATACAGACGCAAAAAGAGGATTTACTCTTCTAGCTAATTTTTCTAAACCTCCACTTTTAGCTACAGCAATAACCCCTAATATTGGAAATCCTACTGCTGTAATTAAAAATGCCCCTAATGCAATCCATACTTTATCTCCTGCTGATTGTCCTAAAAATGGTGGAAATATTAGATTTCCTGCTCCAAAAAACAGTGAGAAGAGCATTAGTCCTAAAAATAATAGATCCTTTCTTGATAATTTTTTCATATTGTTTTCCCCCTATTAATATTACTTAATTATAGTTTTTCAATAAATAAAAAAACCGCCCCTTGATTACTCAAGGGACGGATTACATCCGTGTTACCACCCTAATTCTATAAAAAATCAATTATATATTAATCTTTTATAGCACTCTGCTCGCATCTATCAATACGCTTATCCTGTAACGTGGAAAGACTACGTCAACACTTACTCATTTCTTTTCTGCGTTGCTTCTAGGAGATGATTTTCAGCTATATTTTGAACATCGGCTTTCAGCATACACCAACTCTCTGTAGGACATCCTATAACTTACTCTTTCTCTTTATCGAATTTCTATAATTTTTATTCATTATACCAATTATAAAAACTTATATCAATAATTATTTTTATAATTTTTTATTGAAAAATATTCCATAATTTATTCTAATAACTACTAAAACAGCTAAATATGTTTGTCTACTTTAATAAATTATCTATTATATTCATCATAGTATGTTAATACTTTTGGTACATAGTTTTGTGTTTCTAAAGGCATTTTATAAAGATGTTCTGATGAAATTACACCTCTATTCATCATAGTTCCTGGTCCTGCATTATAAGCCATAAGTGCCATAGCTATATCTCCATTACAGTCATCTAAATAACCTTTAAGAATACTTACACCAGCTCTTATATTTTCATCTATATCATAACCATTAACTACACCTAATGATTCTAAGTTAAAATCCATAACTTGCATAAGTCCAATTGCTCCTGCACCTGATGTTGCATTTGCATCAAAATTAGATTCTGCTTTTATTACTGCAAGTACTAATGCTGGGTCAACATCATACATTGATGCATATTTATTTACTGTATCATATATTTCTGATAAATCAGTATTTTCATAATAACTTGTATCAATACCACTTATATCATTACTACTTGTTATACCTAAAGATGATAAATCGCTTAAATTATAAGTAAGACTTTTATTTCCATATAACGGTATATTATCTCCATTTCTAATTAAAGGAAGCGAATCAAGACTAACAGATGAATTAGATATAATATCCTTAATTTCTTCTTCACTTACTTCTGATGATACATTATTATTCTGCATTTGTTCAAGCAATGCCTGAAATACTAATTCATACTCCATGCCATCCCCCAATGACTCTTTCATTAACTGACTAGCTACCGTATATCCTATATATTGCTCTACAGATGATATATCCATAACTTCTTCTCCTTTGTATATGTTTATTACTCTTCTACATTAAATTCCATTATATCGTAGTCTTCATAATTAACTTTCTTATAAAAACTCTTGCTTAAAACTAATATTTTATATTTTCCACTAACAAATGGTATAAAGCTATAATATTTCTTTTTACTATACTCTTGCACCAAAATCCAGTTTCCTTTATTCATCATATAAAATTCATAGCAGACATCTTTTCCCCCTTGAGATTCTGCTTCAAAGGTAATATCCCTGCCTACTTTTATTTCGTCAGAAGATGCAAAAACTTTAGTTCCATTCACTGGAATAACTTCATGAACATATATGGAAAATAACTCCCTACTATCATACTCCTTAGATGACTTAGCATTCTTAGCAAATATATTAACATTGTATTTACCTTGGCATCTTGGCTTAAGCCTTAAAAGTTTGCTTTCAACATAACCTGTATCCTCAACTTCTTGTCCATTAATCGAAGTAACAAACCTTACTAATGAATTATTGGTATTTTCCATTATTACTTCTATATCTATAGTCTCATTAACAATATATATTTCCTTACTATTTGATAAAACATATTTTATTTCTGCTGGAATAAAGTCTTGTACTTTAATAACAGTAGATATGCTTGAATCATACTCTTTCGCTGAATAAAAATCCTTTGCCTTTACTTCTATTTCGTATTCACCACATTCATCAGGGATAAAGCTTAACCAGTTACCTTTATCATATTCAATACTTTCTCTTAGTTTGCCATCTTTAAAAATCCTAAATTGGTATAAAATTTTGCTACCTCCACAGGCTTTACATTTTATATTTACTGGATTATTCTTAAGTACATATTTTCCACCATCACATTTTAGATCTATTATCCTCACTGGTCTTTCACCTCTTGCATTGATGATATATGGAATTTTAGTTATATCTTCATAATCTCCCTTATAGGAAATATCTTTTACTTTCAAGGTTATTGTATATTCACCTTCTTCCTCTGGAGTCCATAAATAACTATTACTTCTAATATATCCACTATCATCAGCTATTGGCCCATCTATGATATATCTATAAAGAACTTCTCTACCTCCAATAACTCTTACATTTAAATTAATTTGTATATTAGCCTTTTGTGGAGATGACATATCTGCCTCAAATCTTTTTATCTTTATAGGCTCATACTGTTTTACTTTGTATAAAATCACTGCCCTATCATCATATTCTTTGTTAGAGAGCATATCACGTACATAACATAAAAGCTTATACTCACCACTTTTATTTTCCTTAAAAGCAACTGTTTTCTTAGAAGAAAATTCTTGTATGCATACTATTTTTCCATTTGGTAATATCTTTAAAAACTTATATAACAAAGGCCTTTTAGTATCATAATTAGCCTCCACTACAAATATAAGCTCTTCTCCCACTATCATATTAGGTGTAAGTGTTTTAAAGTCAGTTATTTCTACTTCTTCTATATCTTTTACCTCTAATTTTATAACAGTAAAATCATCAACATTATTTACTGAATCTACTCTTTTACATTCAATCAATATTTCCTTTTGTCCTGCACTATTAGCTGTAAAACTAAATAAATTATCTGTACCATAATCTCTAAGAGGCTCCCAATCTACTTCTCCCTTAATCCAAAATCTATATAATAATAGTTCTTCATCAGATAGTACAGATATATTAATCTTATCTCCAATATGCAACTTATTTTTTTCAAACTGAACATCCTTTATAAGCCTTACCTTATCATTGACTACTACGTTTATCCTCTCAGAATAAGGCTTACTAGAGTCTTTAGTTTCTCCTAAGACCATAATCATATATCTTCCAACATTCTTAGGAGTCCATGTACATTTTTGTTTTGCTGAATAATCCTGAATAGAGTTCCATACTCCATCATATCCTTCTATGAATTTATAATTTATTATATCTTTTAATTCAGATGAAACTGATATTTCAACTTCTTCATTTATAGATAAATCATTTTTTTTATTTAATTCTATTAACATATCCCCCATATACATGCACCTCTCTCTAACAAGTCCCTCTTTTACATATTTTCCCTAATGTAATTATACAGCAATTTTTTTTAATTTTACAGTTGAAATTTGTCTATAAACTGTAAAAAAAGAATAAACCATACATTATTATCTATAGTTTATTCTAAGTTCCATCTATATTAATTAAAATAATGGAGATACCTAAACAGGCATCTCCATCTACAATTATTGTCATATTATTTTAATCTTGATTCTAATTCAGCTTTTAATTCTTCATAGCCTGGTTTACCAAGTAAAGCAAACATATTTTTCTTATATGCTTCAACACCTGGTTGGTCAAATGGATTAACACCTAATAAGTATCCGCTTATTGCACATGCTTTTTCAAAGAAGTAAACCATTTGTCCAAAGTAGTAAGCGCTTAATTCTGGAATATTTAATACCATATTTGGAACTCCACCATCATTATGAGCTAATAAAGTTCCTTTAAATGCTTGCTTATTAACAAAGTCTATTGTCTTTCCGGCTAAGAAGTTTAATCCATCTGTATCAACTTCTGCTTCTTCTAGAACAATTTCTTTAAGTGGATTTTCAACATTTAATACTGTTTCGAACATTATTCTTGATCCATCTTGAATGAATTGTCCCATAGAATGTAAATCAGTTGAGAAATCTACTGCTGCTGGGAAAATACCTTTTTGATCCTTTCCTTCTGATTCTCCATATAATTGCTTCCACCATTCATTGAAGTAATGTAAAGCTGGTTCATAGTTAACTAATACTTCTATATTTTTACCTTTATTATATAAAGCATTTCTCATAGCTGCATATTGATAACATTCATTTTCCTTAATTGAAGGATTTGAATACTTTTCTCTTGCATCTGCTGCACCTTGCATCATATCATCTATGTTAATTCCAGCTGCTGCAATTGGTAATAATCCTACTGCAGTTAATACTGAAAATCTTCCACCTACGTCATCTGGAATAACGAAAGTTTCATATCCCATTGTATCTGCTAAATTCTTTAATGCTCCTCTTGCTTTATCAGTAGTAGCATATATTCTAGATTTAGCACCTTCAACACCATATTTCTTTTCCATATAGTCTTTAAATATTCTAAACGCTATAGCTGGTTCAGTAGTTGTTCCTGATTTTGAAATAACGTTAACAGATATATCTTTTCCTTCAATTACTTCTAAAAGATCAGCTACATATGTTGAACTTATGTTATTTCCAACAAAGAATACTTGTGGAGTGTTTCTCTTACTGTTATCTAAAACATTATAGAAATGATTTTTAAGCATTTCAATTGCTGCTCTAGCACCTAAGTATGATCCTCCAATACCTATTACTACAAGTACATCTGAATCACTCTTAATTTTTTCTGCTGCTTTTTTAATTCTATCAAATTCAGCCTTATCATAATTAACAGGTAAATCTAACCATCCTAAAAAATCATTTCCTGCTCCAGTTCCTTCATGAACTGTTTCATGTGCGCATTTCACCATAGCTTCCATCTTTTCTATTTCAGAAAAGTCTGCATATGGCATTACTTTTGACAAATCTAAACTTAAACCTTTATTCATCTATTTACCTCCATTGAATCGTGAAATCATTAACATAGTTAATTATAACACATTTTATCTATTTGTATAAATTTTTAACAATAAAATCTTTATATCTTTAACTTAGCTCTTGAATTTTTGCATCTAATTCTTCTATATATTGCTCAAAAGTTAAATTCCTATCCATAATTTCTTTTGCCACTTCACTATTTCCTATATATCTATAATGCCATGGCTCATATAAAAAACCTGTTATATTCTCTTTTCCTTTCATATATCTAAGGATAAAGCCATATTTATAACAATTTTCCTTAAGCCATGCATAAGCTTCTGTAGAATCAAAATTATCATCCATATCTTGATAATCTTCACTTAATATATCTAAAGCTAATCCTGTCTGATGTTCACTTTGCCCTGGTTTTGCTGTATACCTATCTGCTTCTTCTTGTCCTTCATTTACAACTCTTGAATTATAAAGGCTCTCTTGTACCTCATAAGATCTATATCCTGAAGCTCCAAGTAAAGTTATGCCATCTTCCTTTGCTGCTTCAAACATTGCTTTTGCAGCTTCAGCTGTTGATTTTGCTAAATATCTTGTTTCAATATAACTTACAAAGTCTATTTCACTTAAGACAAGTTCATCTGGTACATAATCTGAACTTAAAGTATTATTTCTATTTACTAACATCATTAAGGAATTATTTTTTATGTTCAGTAATTTTTCTAATTCTTCATTATTATCTGATGCTTTTTCAGTCTCTCCTTCAGTTACTATATTGCTTTCATCTTCTAAGTGTATGTTATTATCTACCTCTGAAGTAAATATTTTATCTCTGCCTAATATAAGTGCTCCTGATATTACTATAACAATCAATAATGCAAATATAACTCCATCTTTTTTTTTCTTTTTAAAGTCCATTTTTTTCCCCTTTTCCAACTTATCCTATTTGATTTTATCATAACTTTTTAAA
Source organism: Clostridium sp. CAG:265 (assembly GCF_000436575.1). NCBI lineage: Bacteria > Bacillati > Bacillota > Clostridia > Eubacteriales > Clostridiaceae > Clostridium > Clostridium sp. CAG:265. The sequence continues at coordinate 115,826 of NZ_FR886611.1, read as the reverse complement.
TATAAAAAATTCTTTAAACTTATTTCACATATTTATTTTATACTAATTTGTAATTTTTCTTCAATCTATTTTTAAATAATGTCTATATATATCATAAAATATTCCTTAAATTTTATAAAAATATAGAAAAGGAACTATCGCTAACAGATTTTTTATCCGCTATTGTGACAGTTCCTTTTTATTAACTAATATCGAAAGTTATTTCCATATATACACTTTTAAATATATATTAAAAAATAAATGTCTTTCCTAAAAAATATAATATAACTATTATTCCTAAGATTATTCTATACCATCCAAAAACAGTAAAATCATGCTTTTTAACATAATCTGTTAGGAATTTAATTGATATCATAGATACTATAAAAGCTACGATCATACCAATTAATAATACTGATATTTCAGTTCCTGTAAATGTAAGTCCAAATTTTAATATTTTTAGTAAACTTGCCCCAAACATTACTGGTATCGCTAAGAAAAAAGTAAATTCTGTAGCTAACCCTCTTGAAACTCCAAATATTATTGCACCAACTATAGTTGCACCTGAACGAGATGTTCCTGGAAAAATTGCTGCAATAAGTTGAAATAATCCAATAATAACTGCATCCTTATATGTAATATCAGAAAGCTTTGTTTTCATAAACACTCTTCCTTTATTTTTCTTTTCAACTATAATAAATGCAATACCAACAATAATTAATGCTAATGCAACAGTTTGATAATTATAAAATAGTTCGTCAATCTTATCATCAAATAATATTCCTACTATTGCTGCTGGAATACATGCAACTACAATTTTAAACCACATTTGAAAAGTATCTTTTTTTACTAAGAATTTTTCACTTGTTGAAAATGGAAACAACTTTTTCCAATAAAGTACTACAACAGCCATTACAGCTCCTAATTGAATTACTACAAAGAACATTTCTTTAAATGCAGGTGACACATTAAGTTTGATAAATTCATCAACTAAAATCATATGTCCTGTACTACTTACTGGTAGCCATTCTGTAATTCCTTCAACAATACCTAGTATTATTGCCTTAAAAATTAATATAATGTCCATAGTTAACTCCTTATTTCTTTTTTTATTGATTTAACTTTAATATTTTATCATAAAAAACATTACATAAGTTATATTATTTATTACATTTATCTTAATTCCTGTAAAACTTATCTTTTATTTCACAAAAAAAATTATCATAATCATCTTACATCTTTTTTCAGATTATAGCATTTAGAGTCTAGTCCAAGTCAACAACAAATGATTTTTTGTTTCTTTATAGCTTTAAAATCCTCGTACTTCTTGAAAAAAATTAATGATAATTGTAGAATAAAAACTGATTTACAAAAAATATGCGCTATACTCCACTTTATAGGAGACAGCAGCAGGAGGTAATTTAAATATGAAAACATTAAATTTTGACGTGCGTCGTATGTGCCAATTGGCCTTATTGATTGCACTAGAACTACTTATGGGCTATACTCCACTTGGTTATCTGCAATTAGGATTTATTGCAGCCTCTCTTCTTTCCATTCCAGTAGCAGTAGGAGCTATTGTTTTAGGACCAATTGAAGGACTAATACTTAGTTTAGTCTTTGGTCTTATAAGTTTTGCTAAAGGATTTTCCAGCACTGGCTTGATGACACAAGCTATGTTCTCAGCCAGTATTATTGGTAGCTTTATTGTTACTGTAGGTGGACGTATTTTAATGGGATTATCCACTGGAGCTATTGTCTTAGGTCTAAAAAAACTTCTACCAAAACATGATAATTTTCGTTGTTTAATTGGTAGCATATCAGCTCCTTTGCTAAACACATTTTTTTACATGAGCTTATTAATGCTAATTTTTTATAATACTGACTATATACAAGGATTAAGTCAAGCTACTGGTTTAACTAATCCATTTTTATTAATATTATCTATGGTTGGTGTACAAGCTTTGATAGAAACTGCTATTTGTTCTGTAATTTCTTTTACTGTAAGTAAAACACTATTACTTTATTTTAAAAAAAATTAAGCAATTTCTTTTAAAGAATAAAATCAACCTTTATAAAAAAGCAGTTTTGATATTTCAGTGAACTGCCTCTAAAGGAAAAGCTGTAAAACCCTTGTAAACAAAGGCTTTACAGCTCAGTTTCAACTATTCAAATTCTATAGTAGCTGGTGGTTTTCCTGTGCAATCATAGAATACACGGTTAACTCCATTAACTTCATTTACTATTCTAGTTGTTACTTTTCCAAGTACTTCCCATGGAAGATCAGCAGATTCTGCTGTCATGAAATCACTTGTAGTTACTGCTCTAAGTGCAACTGCATAATCATAAGTTCTTTCATCACCCATAACTCCTACAGATCTCATATTAGTTAACGCTGCAAAGTATTGCCCGATTTCTTTATCTAAACCAGCCTTAGCAATTTCTTCTCTATAAATTGCATCAGCTTCTTGAACTATCTTTACCTTTTCAGCTGTTACTTCACCAATTATTCTTATACCTAATCCTGGTCCTGGGAATGGTTGTCTATATACTAATTTTTCAGGTATACCAAGTTCTAATCCTGCTTTTCTTACTTCATCCTTAAATAATAATCTTAAAGGTTCAATTATTTCTTTAAAATCAACATAATCAGGAAGCCCCCCAACATTATGATGAGATTTTATCACTGCTGAATCACCAAGACCACTTTCAATTATATCTGGATAAATTGTTCCTTGAACTAAGAAATCTACCATACCTATTTTCTTAGCTTCTTCTTCAAATACTCTAATGAACTCTTCACCAATAATTTTTCTCTTTCTTTCTGGATCTTCTACTCCAGCAAGAGCTTCATAGAATCTATCTTGTGCATTTACTCTAATAAAGTTTAAATCATAGTGTCCTTCTGGCCCAAAGATAGCTTCTACTTCATCACCTTCATCTTTACGAAGTAAACCATGATCAACAAACACACATGTTAATTGCTTACCAATTGCTTTTGATAAAAGAACTGCTGCTACTGATGAATCAACACCACCTGATAATGCACATAGTGCTTTACCATTACCAATTCTTTCACGAATTTCTTCAATTGATTTTTCAACAAAAGAATCCATTGTCCAATCTCCAGCACAATTACAAATATTGTACACAAAGTTTGATAACATCTTAGTTCCTTCTTTAGTATGCATAACTTCAGGATGGAATTGAACTGCATATAAGTTCTTTTCTACACATTCCATAGCTGCCACAGGACATACTGGAGTACTTCCTACTATATTAAAATCTTCTGGAGCTTTTTCTATATAATCTGTATGGCTCATCCAACATATAGTCTTGTCTTGTACACCTTCAAATATTTTTGATTTTGCATCCACACTAACTTCTGTTTTACCATATTCACTAACTGGAGCAGTTGCTACACTTCCTCCTAATAAATAAGCCATTAGTTGTGATCCATAGCATATTCCTAGCACTGGTATTCCAATATTAAATATTTCTTTATCACATAGCGGTGAGTTTTCACCGTATACACTATTAGGTCCACCAGTAAATATTATTCCCTTTGGATTCATTTCTCTTATTTTTTCTATACTTAAATTATACGGATGAACCTCACAATATACATTACATTCTCTGACTCTTCTTGCTATTAACTGATTATACTGACCACCAAAGTCAAGCACTAGTATTAATTCTTTCTTCATTGAAATCCTCCTAATGTCCTTTTATAGTATTACTCTCTAACGCTATAGTTTGGAGCTTCTTTTGTTATATTGATATCATGTGGATGGCTTTCTCTTATACCTGAAGCAGTTTGAACCACAAATTTAGCATTTTCATATAAATTATCTAATGTTGGTGCTCCTAAATATCCCATACCTGATTTTATTCCACCTAATAATTGGAATATAGTATCTGATACTGGTCCCTTATAAGCAACTCTCCCTTCAACGCCTTCTGGTACAAATTTCTTTGTTCCATTTTGGAAATATCTATCACTAGATCCTTTTTCCATAGCTGCTAAAGATCCCATACCTCTATATACTTTGTATGTTCTTCCTTGATATATTTCAGTTTCTCCTGGAGATTCCTCACATCCAGCTAGCATTGAACCCATCATACAAACCTGTGCCCCTGCTGCTAAAGCCTTAACTATATCTCCTGAATACTTTAATCCACCATCAGCAATAACCGGAACACCATATTTTCTTCCTTCTTCTACACAATCCATAACTGCTGTTAATTGTGGAACACCTACACCAGCAACTATTCTTGTTGTACAAATTGATCCTGGTCCTATACCAACTTTAACACAATCAGCTCCTGCTTCAACTAAGTCTCTTACTGCTTCCGCTGTAGCAATATTACCTGCTATTATTTGAAGTTCTGGATAAACACTCTTTATTTTTCTTACACCTTCAATAACACCTTTACTATGTCCATGCGCTGTATCAAGTGTAATAACATCTACTTTTGCTTTTACTAAGGCTTCAACTCTTTCCATCATATCGTTAGTAATTCCTACTGAAGCTCCACATAAAAGTCTTCCTTTACTATCTTTTGCTGCATTAGGATATGCCTTTGCCTTTTCAATATCTTTTATAGTAATTAATCCTTTTAAATTGTTATCATCATCTATTAAAGGAAGTTTTTCTATTTTATGCTTCTTTAAGATTTCTAAAGCTTCTTCTAAAGTAGTTCCTTCCTTTGCTGTTATTAATGGGCTCTTTGTCATTACTTCATCAAGTGTCTTATCATAGTTTGTTTCAAAAACTATATCTCTATTAGTTATTATTCCAACTAATTTAGTTCCTCTTGTTACAGGAACTCCTGAAATTCTATATTTAGCCATTAATTCTAATGCTTGTCTTACTGTGTTATCTTCATTTAAGAATATTGGATCAGTAATTACGCCATTTTCCTGTCTCTTAACTCTATCTACTTCTATAGCTTGTTCTTCTATAGTCATGTTCTTATGGATTATACCAATTCCGCCTTCTCTTGCCATAGCTATAGCCATTTTAGATTCAGTAACAGTATCCATACTTGCACTCATTAATGGTATATTTAATGATATTTTCTTTGTTAATTTAGTTTTTAAACTAACTTCATTAGGTAAAATTTCTGATTTGTTTGGTACTAATAACACATCATCAAATGTGTAAGCAGTTTTAATAATTTGAGCCATTGTTATTCCCTCCAAATATATAAAAATATGTAATAATTGCTAATATAATCTATTTAATTGTAAAAAAAAGCATATTAACCTTTAAGTAAGGTTAATACGCCTAATAATCTTAAACTTATTCTATAAGATATAAAGACATTTAATCTTACTTATAGTCGGAAATTAATGGTTTCCGGTAGAAACGCCCTGCCATATTCAGGGTATATATAAGTTTTCATAATGTTTGTTGCCTTGCGATTTTTTTTTTAATTATAGAGTATTTACTTTATATTGTCAACATTAAAACAACTCTAGCAAATCTATTTTTCTCCACTTTTGACATATCATAATTTACCCTATTATAATTACCACCATTGATGATACCTATAATCTAATGTTGCTAATAAAAGCTTCCCTCATTATATAATAAAAATGCTATATTTTCATCAATGATATATACCAGTTAATTATTTCTGTACTATATAATAATGAAATAATTGCTCCTATAGCTAAGTATGGACCAAATGCTATTTCTGCTTTTCTTTCCTTAAACTTTAATATCAAGAATATGCTAGCTATAATTCCTCCTAGAATAAATGCTATAAACAAAGCAAGCATAAGCCCTTTAATACCTAAAAATAATCCTATAATTAAAGCAATCTCAATATCACCTTCTCCCATACCTCCAGTAAAAAATACTATTGCTCCAATAACTATTACTCCTAAAGCTCCAGCTAATAAATTTTCCCAGGGTATTTGCCATGAAATTAATAAATCTATTATCTCTATAAAGATAAAGGCTCCTATCCCAAAGATGGTAGTGGATTTATATATGTAGTGTGTTTTTAAATCAATACCTGCAATAACTATTAAAAGAGAACTTAATAAAAACCCTTTTAATGAATCAATTGAATTTCCATAATTACAGTATATAAGAACATATAATAATGAATTGAGCATTTCAATAAGAGAATATTTAATAGATATCCTCTCTCCACATCCTCTGCATCTCCCCTTTAAAAATAAATAACTTAAAAGAGGAATTAAGTCATAGCTCTGCAATTTATAGCTACAAGTGGTGCAATGAGATGGTGGAAATATAATGGATTCTTCTCGTGGAATTCTATAAATACATACATTTAAAAAACTACCTATACATAATCCAATAATTGCAATGAATATAATCTCCAAATATATAACACTTCCTTTATATTTATAATAATTATTAAAATTATTAACATTTTAGTAATAATTTATAATGTATTAAAAATAAAAACTTTAATGAAAATATAAAAAAACACCAAACAATTTTACTTGCTTGGTGTTTTTTTATATTAATACATTCCATCCATTCCCATTCCTGGAGCTGGTGCTGGAGCTTCCTTTTGTGGAATATCTACTACAGCAGCTTCTGTTGTTAAGAATGTAGATGCTACTGATGCTGCATTTTGAAGTGCTGATCTTGTAACCTTTGTTGGATCAACAATTCCTGCTTGAAGCATATTTACATATTTATCATTTAATGCATCATATCCAATTCCTGCTTCACTGTATTTAACTTTTTCAATGATTACTGAACCTTCAAGTCCTGCATTTATAGCAATTTGTCTCATTGGCTCTTCTAGAGCTTTAACAATTATATTTATACCTACTTGTGTATCATCAACTTCTGAAGTTAATTCTGCTACTTTATTAATTGCATTTACATAAGCAGTTCCACCACCTGGAACAATTCCTTCTTCCACAGCTGCTTTTGTAGCTGCTAAAGCATCTTCGATTCTTAGCTTTCTTTCTTTTAATTCAGTTTCTGTAGCAGCTCCAACTTTGATTACTGCAACTCCACCTGAAAGTTTTGCTAATCTTTCTTGAAGCTTTTCTTTGTCAAATTCAGAAGATGTTTCTTCGATTTGCGTCTTTATTTGATTTATTCTTTCTTTAATAAGTGATTTTTCACCTTTTCCATTTACTATTGTAGTATTTTCCTTAGTAACTTTTACACTTTCAGCTTGACCAAGCATATCTAAAGTTACTTCCTTTAAATCTCTTCCTAATTCTTCTGATATAACTTCTCCACCTGTTAAAACTGCTATATCTTGTAGCATTTCTTTTCTTCTATCACCGAATCCAGGAGCCTTAACAGCAACACAGTTAAATGTTCCCCTTAACTTATTAACTACTAATGTAGCCATTGCTTCACCTTCAACATCTTCTGCAATGATTAAAAGTTTTCTACCATTTTGAACTATTTGTTCAAGTATTGGTAAAATTTCTTGTATGTTAGTAATCTTCTTATCAGTTATTAAAATTAATGGGTTATCAAGTAATGCTTCCATCTTTTCAGTATCAGTTGCCATATAAGGACTTACATATCCTCTATCAAATTGCATACCTTCTACTACATCTAATTCTGTTCCCATAGATTTAGATTCTTCTACAGTGATAACTCCTTCATTTCCTACTTTCTCCATAGCATCAGAAATAAGAGTTCCTATTTCTTCATCAGCTGCTGATATGGCTGCAACTCTTGCAATATCTTCCTTACCAGCTACTGGCTTTGATATATTCTTTATTTCTTCAACTGCCACATCCACAGCTTTTCTTATACCACTTCTTATAAGTATTGGATTTGCACCAGCTGTAACATTCTTAAGTCCTTCTCTTATTATAGCTTGTGCTAAAAGAGTAGCAGTAGTAGTACCGTCTCCAGCAACATCATTAGTCTTTGTTGCCACTTCCTTAACTAATTGTGCACCCATATTTTCATATGGATCTTCTAATTCTATTTCTCTTGCTATAGATACACCATCATTTGTGATTAATGGTGAACCAAACTTCTTATCTAATATAACATTTCTTCCTTTAGGTCCTAATGTAACCTTTACTGTATTAGCTAGCTTATCAACACCAGATTGCATAGCTCTTCTTGCTTCTTCTCCAAATTCAATCATTTTAGCCATAATAATTATCCTCCTTTTTATTCAACAATTGCTAATATATCATCTTGTCTTAATATTATATATTCTTCTCCAGCAACTTTTACATCTGTTCCTGCATATTTTGAATATAAAATCTTATCTCCAACTTTTACGTCCATTTCTACCCTTTTGCCATCTACAACAGCTCCTGGACCTACAGCCATAACTTTAGCTTCTTGTGGCTGTTCTTTAGCTGTACCTGTTAGAACTATACCACTCTTTGTAGTTGATTCAGCCTCTAGTTTCTTTATAACAACTCTATCTCCTAATGGTCTAATATTCATTTAAAAATACCTCCTATCACTTTTGTTAGCACTCACCATCTCAGAGTGCTACTATCTATATTTTTATAATATATCCTTTTTCCTTACTTTTCAAATATTACTTTTTTTATTATTGCCTTTTAATGGTTAAATATAACTTAATATTTAAATTTATATTTTATTTACTCTATGTTTCTTATCATTCCTTCATTTTTTAAAATTTTATATCTTTTACATTTAAAGTAAATCTTTTGATGTATATTTCTATCATAAGATTTATATTTTCTAAATCACTTATTTACTATAACTTTTCTCTCAAGATTAATGTCTTTAAATTTTTCTAACTTTTCATTTTTTATTACTGCTTTTATAGGAGATCCATTATTTATCTTAACAAAGGCTGCCTTAGCTTTAGCAGGTGTAACTATTGTTCCAGCTCCATTTATACATCCACCTTCACACATCATACCTTCTATAAAATTACCTGAAAGTCTACCTGCTTTGGCCATGGTCATTGTCTTCTTACATTCTAAACCTGAAACTTTTACTGGCTTGAAGTCAATGGTTGCTCCACTATCTTTAACGTAATTTTCTATAGCTGCTGTTAATCCTCCTGACATACCAAAGTTTCTACCAAATACAGAACCATCAGTAACATCATCTTCCTCACATTCATATGGATTAACTACAAAGGCAGCATATAATGCTAAAAGTTCTTCAAAAGTAAGTACATAATCAACAGCACCTTCAACACCATTTCTAATAGCTTCTGCTTTTTTAGCTGTACATGGTCCTATAAATACTATTTTTGCTTCTGGATCTTGTGCCTTTACATATTTAGCTGTTGCTACCATCGGTGATACAGTACCTGAAATCTTTCCTACTTCAGTAGATACTGTCTTTTCAATAAAGCTTAAAAATCCAGGACAGCACGAATTAGTCATATATTTATCACCATTTTCCATTCTTTCAATAAACTCATTGCTTTCATGAACAGTTACTGCATCAGCTCCTAAAGCAGCTTCTATCATATCCACAAAACCAAGCTTTTTAATGGAATTTCTAATCTTACCATAATTCATTGCTGCTCCAAATTGTCCTGTAATTGCTGGTGCTACTATGGCATACATTCTTCTTCCTCTACCTAACCTCTTAGCCACTGGTACTATCAAACTCTTATCAGAAATAGCACCAAAAGGACATGCTGTCATACATGCTCCACAATTTACACATTTTTCTTCTTTTATCATTGCTCTTCTATCTTCAGGATTAATATCCAAAGCTCCAGTAGGACAAGATCTCTTACATGGTCTCATAACTTCCGATATAGCATCATATGAACATGCTTTTTTACACATTCCACATTCTCTACATAGCTCTTGATTAATATATGCCTTTCCATTAACAATGCTTATTGCACCAAAATTACATGCTTCTTTGCATCTATGAGCAATACAATTTCTACATGAATCTGTTACATTATACTTATTAATTGGACATCTATCGCAGGCTGCTTCAATAACATACATTATTTGTTCATCTGGCCTTATATCAACAAGCTTATACTCAACCTTATCTCCATCAGCTAAACATCCTGATGCAAGCTTTGCTCTTTCTAAAACTATAGCTCTTTCTTTATATACACAACATCTATATGTGGGCTTATTCCCTTTAATAACTTCATATGGAATCTTTTCAATATTATTTAAAGTTACACTATCTTCTTTAGCAAGTTTTGCTACCGCTGTTAGAACCTCATGCTTAAGTTTTTTAAGTTGAGTTTCAAATTGAAACATATCTTTTCCCCCTATCAAATCCTTCTCAATACTCCACATAATATTATACTACATTTTGTTAATTTATTATATATTTTCATAATTATGTAATTTAAAACTATAAAAAATAGTCAATACACTAAATATATTGACTATTTTTACCAATTATACATTAATACTATTTTCTCTTGCATAATAGAATAAATATTGTTGCGCTAAACCTGAAAGTTCACCAAATTTCTCTCTACCAAATACTCTTATCTTATTTAATGAAACATCTGGTGCAACATAGAAATGAATCATTGCTCTCTTAATCCATACATCTACTGGGAAAGCAGACTTTTTCCCCATAGAGAAAAGCATGATGCAATCTGCCACCTTAGCACCTACTCCTTTAAAAGCTTGTAATGCAATATGACATTCATCTGTTGGAAGTGACATTATATACTCTAAATCATACATCTTTAATTCATCAGTTAACTTTCCTGATTTCTTTGCTTCTAAAGCCCTATTTATATTATAAATTGTATCAATTATGTATTTACTTCTGAAAGATGCTCCTGTTTCTTGTATATCTTCAAGGGTTGCTTTCTTTAATTGTTCTGGTGTTGGAAAAGCATGATACACTTCACCTTTATACTCTATCTTATCACCAAACTTTTCTGAAATTTTCTTAATAGTCTTCATTATTGAAGGAATACTGTTTCTTGCTGAAATAATAAAACTGATTACCATTTCAAAAGGATCTTGGTTTAATAATCTTATTCCATAACCAAATTCTATAGCTTGTTTTAATAAGTCATCCTTACTTAACTCTTCTTTTAATGGTCCATACTCTGTATTTAAATCAAAATAATTTTCCCATATATTTTTGAAGTCATCCATATTAGTATTGTGAATTATTACCTGATCATCTTCTTGAGTAATCTCTATTACTCTCCTATTAGACACAACTATATAATCAGTATCAGTAACTCTCTGCCATCTAAAGCACTGTCCACATTCCAATATTTGTTTAATGTTAAAATTCTTAACACCTTTTATTATCACTGAATCATTTGACTCTATTATTTCTCTATAATCCATAAAACACCTCATCCTTTGCTCTATTATTTATATTTTATCTTTAACTAATATCTTGATTATTACTCAACAACTTTTATAAGCTATAAATAATACAATTATCTATTAACAATAATTATTTCTTATATTATAACGTAAAAAAATAAAAGTATCAAAAATAGAGATATAAAAAATGCTGCTAATTGATAATTAAGTAGAAAACTCATAGAGTTTCTTTAAAATATAAAAAGGAATTTCCCCTTAAGGAAACCCCTCATTAATTTTTAATTCTTAATTATTATTGATAATTAAAGAATCCTCTTCCGCTCTTTCTTCCAAGCCAACCAGCTCTAACATATTTTCTTAATATATTACTTGCTCTATATTTTGTATCTCCTGTTTCTTTATATAATACATCCATAATAGCTAAGCATACATCAAGACCAACTAAATCTCCTAGTGCTAAAGGCCCCATTGGGTGATTTGCACCATATTTCATAGCTGTGTCTATATCTTCTGCTGAAGCAATTCCTTCTTGAAGGATAAATGATGCTTCATTAATCATTGGAATAAGTATTCTATTAACAACAAATCCTGGAGCTTCTGCAACTTCAACTGGATTCTTTCCTATAGCTTCTGATAATTCCTTTACAGTATTAAAAGTTTCATCTGATGTAGCTATTCCTCTAATAACTTCAACAAGTTTCATTACTGGAGCTGGATTGAAGAAGTGCATTCCAATAACTTTATCAGGTCTCTTAGTAGCTGAAGCCACTTCAGTTATTGATAAAGAAGATGTATTGGAAGCTAATATTGTGCTTTCCTTACAAATACCATCTAATTCTGCAAATATAGATTTTTTAATTTCCATATTTTCTATTGCTGCTTCTACAACTAAATCACAATCTGCTGCTAAGTTCATATCAGTTGTTCCTGATATTCTTGAAAGAACTACTTCCTTTGTAGCTTCATCCATTTTTCCTTTAGCAACTAATTTACTTAAGTTTTTATTAATTCCAGATAATCCTCTTTCAACAAATTCATCTTTTATATCTCTTACAATAACTTCATAACCTTTTTGAGCAAAAGCTTGAACTATTCCGGCTCCCATAGTTCCAGCACCTAAAACAAAAATCTTTTCCATTCAATTCCCCTCCATAACTTTTAATGAATAATGAAAAATTATTGATAAAATTCTAAACTAGTTTTTTCTTCATTTTTAATTTTTACGCTTCTTGAATTTCTTTTAATTGAGTAATCATTTCTGGTATTACTTTATTTAAATCTCCAACTATTCCATAGTCAGCAACATTCATAATTGGAGCTGTTTCATCTTTATTAATTGCTATAATCATATCTGAATCTTGCATACCAGCAACATGTTGAATAGCTCCTGAAATACCACAAGCTACATATATTATAGGTTTAACAGTTTTTCCTGTTTGTCCAACTTGATATGCTGCATCTATCCATCCTTTTTCAACAGCTGCTCTAGATCCAGCCACAACACCACCTAAAATATCAGCTAACTGTTTTAATAATCCAAAATTTTCTTCAGAACCTACTCCTCTTCCCCCTGAAACTATTACCTTAGCTTCACCGATATCAATTATTTCTTTATTAGCTTTAACTATTTCTAAAACTTGAGTTCTTATATCTGAAGGTTCTATTTGAACTTTAACATTTTTCACAACGAATTCAGTATTCTTTTCAGTAGATTTAGCAAAAACCCCTGGTCTTACAGTAGCCATTTGAGGTCTATGATCTGGGCATGCAATTGTAGCCATTAAGTTACCACCAAAAGCTGGTCTAGTAGCTAATAAAGCACCATTACTAACTTCTACTGCTAATGAAGTACAGTCAGCAGTTAACCCTGTTGATAATCTTGCAGCTACTCTTGGCCCTAAATCTCTTCCAATAAATGTAGCCCCAATAAATATAATTCCTGGCTTTCTTTCATTTGCCAAATCACAAATTACTTTTGTATAGCCATCAGTTGTATAATGTTCTAATTCTGGACTTTCAGCCACAAGTACTTCGTCAGCACCATGTTCTCCTAAAGTAGATGCTAATCCTTCTACATTATTTCCTAATAATATTGCTGTAAGCTTAACTCCTAATTCATTTGCAAGTCTCTTTCCCTCTCCTAATAACTCTAAAGAAACTTTTTGTAATTTACCTTCTCTTTGTTCAGCAAAAACCCAAATACCTTTATAATCTGCTATATTCATTTTTCAATTCCTCCCTTAAGCAATCCTAGATATAATGCTTTTCCTTTAATTTACCTAAAACATATGAAACTGCTTCTGGTGCACTTTCCTTTACCACTTCTCCAGCACCTTTAGCTTCTTTAGTCATAGATTTCTTAACTTTAGTTGGAGATCCCTTTAATCCTATTTGTGATGCATCAATATCAAGATCATTTGCTGTAAATACAGTTATTTCTTTATCCTTAGTGGCAAATATCCTTCCAACATTCATATATCTAGGATGGTTTAATTCAGCTATAGCAGTTAAAAGTACTGGAGTTTTAACCTTAATTATTTCATATCCATCTTCTAATGCTCTATTAACTAATAATCCATCACTTTCTACTTTAACATCTTGTACATATGTTACTTGAGGTATTTCTAAATGTTCAGCAATTTCAGGACCAACTTGTGCTGTATCACCATCAATAGCTTGTCTACCTCCAAATATAACATCATAATCTAAATTTCTTATGGCTGATGCTATTGTTCTTGATGTAGCTAATGTATCAGCTCCACCAAAAGCTCTATCTGTAATTAATATTGCCTCATCTGCACCCATACATAAAGCTTCTCTTAAAGCATCCTTTGCTTGAAGAGGTCCCATACTTATTACTGTAATTTTTCCTCCATGACTTTCTTTTAAGCATAGTGCAGCTTCTAAGGCATGCTTATCTTCTGGATTTATTATTGAAGGAACACCTTCTCTAATTAATGTTCCTGTTTTTTGATCTATTTTAACAACAGTTGTATCTGGAACTTGTTTTAAACAAACTACTATATTCATTATTTTAAGCCTCCCTTAATTACTTTAATAAGCTTCCTGAAATAACCATCTTTTGAACTTCAGAAGTTCCTTCATAAATTTCAGTAATCTTAGCATCTCTCATCATTCTTTCCATTGGATATTCCTTAGTATATCCATATCCACCAAATAATTGAACAGCCTTAGTTGTAACATCCATAGCTACCTCTGCTGCATATAATTTTGCTCTAGCAGCATCTACTGAATATGGTTGTTTATTTTCTTTTAACCATGCAGCTTTATATACTAAGAATCTAGCAGCTTCAATTTTTGTGCTCATTTCAGCAACCATCCATTGTAATCCTTGAAATGCTGATATAGGTCTACCAAATTGTTTTCTTTCCTTCATATATTTAATAGCTTCCTCTAAAGCACCTTCTGCAATTCCTAATGCTTGAGCAGCTATACCAATTCTTCCTCCATCAAGAGTTTTCATTGCTATACCAAAACCTTTTCCTTCTCTACCAATTAAATTTTCCTTTGGAACTACACAGTTTTCAAATATAAGCTCTGTAGTAGAAGATGCTCTTATACCAAGCTTGTCTTCTTTCTTTCCTATTGAGAATCCTAGGAAGCCTTTTTCAACAATAAATGCTGATATTCCCTTAGTACCCTTTGATTTATCAGTCATTGCAAATACGATAAATGTATCAGCTACGCCCCCATTAGTGATAAATATCTTAGAACCATTTAATATATAGTTATCTCCATCTAATACTGCTGTAGTTTGTTGTCCTGCTGCATCTGTACCTGCTCCTGGTTCAGTAAGTCCAAATGCACCAATCTTATTTCCTGTACATAAGTCTCTTAAATATTTTTCTTTTTGTTCAGGAGTACCATTTTCATTTATTAATGAAGCACAAAGTGATGTATGTGCTGAAAGAATAACTCCTGTAGTAGCACAAACTTTTGATAGCTCTTCCACTGCTAGGATATAAGATAATACATCACCACCAGCTCCACCAAATTCAGTAGGGAAAGGAATTCCCATCATTCCTAACTCTCCCATTTTCTTAACGTTTTCCATTGGAAATCTTTCTGTTACATCTATTTCAGCAGCTATTGGTTTAACTTCATTAACTGCAAAATCTCTAACCATTTGCCTAACTAATTCTTGCTCCTTAGTCAATGTAAAATTCATACTTTTACCTCCCATAAATTGCCCTTATACATACTTAAACACATTTATTTAAAACAAATTATTATTTATTTTGGAAATTCTTTTCTCTTCTTTCTAGAAATGCACTCATTCCTTCTTTTTGATCTAAAGAATCAAAGCAGCTTCCGAAATCCCCTGCCTCTATTTCTATAGCCTTATCTATATCCACTTGCATACCTCTATTTATAGCATCCTTACATGTTTTAACAGCTATTGGTGCATTGGAACATATAGCTTTAGCCATAGTTCTTGCTTCATCCATTAATTTATCTAAAGGCACAACTTTATTTACTAATCCTATTGCTAATGCTTCATCAGCTTTTACCATTACACACGTATAGATTAATTCCTTTGCCTTTCCTTCACCAACAAGTCTTGGAAGTCTTTGAGTTCCACCAAACCCAGGAGTTATACCAAGTCCTGCCTCAGGTTGCGCAAACTTAGCTTTTTCAGATGCAATTCTTATATCACATGCCATTGCAAGTTCACATCCTCCTCCTAAAGCAAATCCTGAAATTGCTGCTATGACAGGTTTATCTAAATTTTCAAGTCTTCTAAATACTTTATTACCTAGTAACCCAAACTCCTTTCCACCTTTTGAATCAAGATCTTTCATTTCTGAAATGTCAGCACCAGCAACAAAGGATTTTTCTCCTGAACCAGTTAAAATTACACAGTAAATCTCTTTATCATTTTCTAAATCTTCTATCACTACATTTAACTCTTTTAAAGTTTCAGAGTTTAAAGCATTTAAAGCTTTAGGTCTGTTTATTGTTACAATAGCAATATTACCCTCTTTTTCTAAAAGAACATTATTAAATTCCATAGTTGCCTCCCTATACATCAATCCCACATACTATTTGTTAATTATATAACAAATATCAACAAAAAAATTTATACCTTTTATAAAGTGAATCTTAATTTAATTCTTAATTACACTCTAATTATAATAACTTTTTTTTACATTTGCAACTTTATTTTCCATTCACTAACATAAAAAAAAGAACAATATTACTATTGATCTTTTCTATGATTTCTTATTTATTCATCTGATAAACTAAAGTTAATAAACTTTCAGATAAATGAACATTTTCTACCTTAACAGTTTCTGGTACATGAAGATCTATTGGTGCAAAGTTCCATATGCCTTTAACTCCACCATTTACCAAAACATCACATACTCTTTGTGCATTTATTCTAGGAACACAAAGAATTCCCATATCTATATTATTTTCTTCTAGATATTCTTTAAGTTCATCTATATCTTTTATTTCAACATCTCTTATTCTCATACCTACTAGTTTTGGATTTGCATCAAAAATTGCTGTTATTCCAAGACCTATATCTGTAAATCTACTATAATTTGCTATTGCCTGCCCTATATTTCCTGCTCCAATAAGTACTGCATTATATTCTTTTCCTACACCAAGAATAGTTCCTATTTGATTATGCAACTCTTTTACATTATATCCATAACCTTGTTGACCAAAATCTCCGAAGTTATTTAAATCCTGTCTTATTTGAGAAGCAGTAAAACCTATTTTTTCACCTAATTCTTTTGAAGATATCCTATCAACATCATTTTTGACAAGTTCTCCTAAATATCTATAGTATTTTGGCATTCTTTTTATTACTGCCATAGAAACATTTTTCTTCTTTTCCATAGTATATTCTCTCACTTTCCTATATTTTACCTAACATCATGATAATTTAATTATCCTAAAAATATATTTTCTATTACCCTGTATCTCCCATAACTTTAAATACTTTGATAATATAATAACATACTTTTTTTTCTAAATCTATATTCCCTCATACATTTTCAAAATTTAACCAACAATTAACTCAACTATTTCTATAAGCTTATTTTAAGCATTTTTTAAATATATATTATAAAAATAAAGACTTATGTATAACGTAGCAGATCCGTTATACATAAGTCTCCCTAGCTAAATATAAAGCCAAATGCCTAAACAAACGGCTCTATATAAAGATACAAAATAATTTTGTATGCATCCCTATGCCTAAAATGTTCTCGACTTTCTTTATTATAGTTAAGTTGATGATTTTTGTCAATATTTATCGAAAGCATCTAGTAGAGTTAATTATGGCAATTATGGTTACTCCTACATCTGCAAATACTGCTGTCCACATATTAGCTATGCCAAATGTTCCAAGTACCATAACTAATATCTTTATTCCCAGTGCAAAAACTATATTTTGCCATAATATTTTATTAGTTTTCTTTGACACATTTATTGCATCTACTAAAGCATTTATATCATCTTTCATTAATACTATATCTGCTGCTTCAATAGCTGCATCTGATCCAATCCCTCCCATGGCAATACCTATATCTGCTCTTGCAAGTACAGGTGCATCATTTACTCCATCACCTACAAAAGCAAGTTTACCATTCTTATTAGATCTTTTCATAATTTCTTCTACTTCTTTTACTTTATCTAATGGTAGTAACTCTGAATGAACTTCATCAATATTAATCTTTTCTCCAACCTTGTATGCCGTCTTTTTATTATCACCTGTAAGCATTACTGTCTTTTTAACTCCAGCTTTCTTTAGATTTATTAAAGCTTCAACTGCATTCTCCTTAATCTTATCTGAAATCACTATACTACCTTTAAATTCTCCATTTATAGCACAATATACTACTGTTCCTATTGAATCTACTTCATTATATAAAATGTTAAATTCATTCATTAACTTTGAATTCCCTACAAGCACTTCTTCATTATTTATTACAGCTTTTATTCCACGTCCTGATATTTCTTTATACTCTTTTATAACTTCCTTATCTATTTCTTTACCATATTCTTTTATGATAGAAATAGCTATTGGATGATTAGAAAAACTTTCAGCCATAGCTGCTACTTCAATAAGTTTTTCTTTATCAATGCCATTAGTATTTATTTCTGCAACACTAAATACTCCTTCTGTTAAAGTACCAGTCTTATCGAATACAACAGTTTCTAAATCTTTTAATAGTTCTAAATAGTTACTACCTTTAACTAGTACACCTTTTTTTGAAGCTCCACCTATACCTGCAAAGAAGCCTAAAGGTACTGAAACAACTAAAGCACATGGACAAGAAACAACAAGAAATACCAATGCTCTATAAAGCCAAGTTGAAAATAAAGCATCTTTTATAAATATTGAAGGAATCACAGCAATTAATATTGCTAAAACTACTACTATAGGTGTATAAACTTTGGCAAATTTAGTGATAAACTTTTCTGTATCAGCTTTTTTACTTGCTGCATTCTCTACCATCTCTAATATTCTTGAAACTGTAGATTCACCAAACTTTTTAGTTACTTTTACCTTTAATAAACCACTGGTATTTATTCCGCCTGATAATATTTCATCATTAGGCACTATTTTTCTTGGAACTGATTCTCCTGTAAGTGCAGAAGTATCAATAAAACTTTCCCCTTCAATAACAACACCATCTAAAGGAACTTTTTCTCCTGGTTTAACTAAAATCACATCTTCAACCTTCACTGTTTCAGGTGATACTTTTTTTTCTTTTCCATTTATAATAATATTTGCATAATCAGCTCTTATATCCATAAGTGATGATATAGAACTTCTAGATTTATTAACAGCATACCCTTGAATAGTTTCTCCTATTTCATAAAATAACATTACTGCTACAGCTTCTGGATATTGATTGATAGTAAATGCTCCTATAGTTGCCACAGTCATTAAAAAGTTTTCATCAAATACCTGTCCTTTGGCTATATTCTTAATTGCTGTAAGAACAACTTCTCCACCTATTAATAAATAACTAGCTCCAAATAATATTAATCCTAAGGTTCCTTGGAAATCACCAATTACAGCAATTAAATATAATATTGTACCAATTATAAGGGTTGGTTTTACTTCAAATTTTGCCCTTTGTACATTTGTTTTTCCAGAGACCTTTTTTTCTACTTTAACATGAGGTTCTAATGCTTCAACTATCTTTTTAATTTCATTTATGGCATGCTCTTCCTTAACTTTTCTTTCTAGCTTTACATTTAATGTTGTAGTTGTAAAATTTAAATTACTTTCTTTTACTCCTTCCATCTTGCCAACTTTTTCTTCAATCTTCCTTGCACAATTAGCACAATTTAATCCTTCTAAAGTCAATTGCAATTCTTCTTTGTTTTCCATAACCATCCTCCCCTTTATTCGCTTATATGATTTAATCCTGCATCATATATGTGTTTTATATGCTCATCGTCTAATGAATAATAAACCACTTTTCCTTCTCTTCTAAACTTAACTAATCTAGCTGACTTTAAAACTCTAAGTTGATGAGAAATAGCTGATTGAGTCATATTTAAAAGACAAGATAAATCACATACACACATTTCTGATTCAAATAGTGCACATATTATCTTAATCCTTGTTGTATCTCCAAAAACTTTAAAAAGCTCTGCTAAATCATATAGTGTTTCTTCTGCTGGTAATTGATCTTTAACTCTTACTACAATATCTTCATGAATTATATTTCCATTACAACTTTCAATTTTTCTTTCATTATTTTCCATAACTGCACCTCTTTTTTCATATGAATAATTGTTCATATGTTTATATTTATATATTATGCTTGTTACCTTCTATTGTCAACAATTTTATATATTTTTTAAAAAAATTGTTACTACTAGTATTTCCTTTTAAAATAATGATTAAAAAATTATTATATATTAATAAGGAAGCCCATAAACTTCTGGGCTTCCTTATTACTTATTTTGAACTTTTTTATACAAAACTATTATTTTTAACAATTGTATAATTACTGTAGGCATAATTGCACAAAATATTAATAACAAATACTGATTACCCCTTAATGACACAACATTAAAAACTTGCTTTAAAGGTGGCATAAACAAAACTATACTTAATAAAAGCACTCCTATGCAAAATGCAAATATAGTATATATATTTGTGGTAATTCCTAATTTAAAAATAGATTTATTTCCTCTGCAATTAAATCCATGAAATAATCTTGCAAGACATAATGTTGAAAATGCCATGGTAGATGCCGCTTTAGGATTTAAATGAGGGTTTCCACCATAAAAAGATATTATCGTAAAAATAGATATTATAATACCTTCAAATGCTACTATTTTTAATAATTCTTTATTTAAAATACTTTCACTTCTACCTCTTGGTTTCTCCCTTAATAAATTACCATTACTTTTTTCCATTCCAATAGCTATAGCTGGCATACTATCAGTTAATAAATTTATAAATAATAGGTGTACTGCTGCAAAAGGCATAGGCAAATTAATTATAGCTGAATATAGAACAGCTATTATGGCTGAAAGATTTCCTGATAATAAAAACTTTATAGAATTTTTGATATTGTTATATATATTTCTTCCATTTTCAACTGCCTTAACTATGGTTGAAAAATTATCATCTGTTAGTATTACAGAGGCTGCATCCTTGGATACTTCTGTTCCTGTTATGCCCATTGCCACTCCTATATCTGCTTGCTTTAGTGCAGGAGCATCATTAACTCCATCACCTGTCATTGCTACAATTTCTCCTAGTGCCTGCCAAGCTCTAACAATTCTAATTTTATGTTCCGGAGAAACTCTGGCATAAACAGCTATATTTTTCACTTTATCTTTTAACTGTTCATCATTTAATTTATCAATTTCAAGTCCTTCAATAGCTATATCATCTTTTGACATTATACCAATTTCCTTAGCAATAGCCACTGCTGTAACTTTATTATCACCTGTGATCATAACTGGTTTAATTCCTGCCATTATACATTTATAAACAGCATCTTTACTTTCTAATCTTGGTGGATCTATCATAGAAATAAGCCCTGTAAATACATAATCATTTTCATCTTCCTTTGTTATTTCTTCTCTATCTTGCAATTCTTTATAAGCAAAGGCTAAAATCCTAAGCCCCTGTTCTGATAATTGCTTATTTACAAGTATTATTTTCTTTCTTTCTTCATCACTTAACCTTCTTACACCATCAGAAGTAGTCAAATAATTAACTTTATTAATTAATGCATCTAACGCACCTTTAGTAAATAATACGCTCTTATTATTTACTATATTTACCGTACTCATTAGTTTCCTATCTGAATCAAAAGGTATTTCAGAAATTCGCTGATACTTTTCACGTATAACCAGTTCATCTAAATGAAGTTCTTCACCTAAATTTACTAAAGCAACTTCTGTAGGGTCACCAATTTCTTTACCCTCTACTGTTACTGAATCATTGCAAAGAAGGGCATTATTAATTAAGAATGTATGTGCTAAATTATCTTTTTTAAGCTCTCGTCCTTCAATAAGATTATTATCTATATAAACCTTTTGTACAGTCATCTTATTTTGTGTAAGTGTTCCTGTCTTATCGGAACATATTACTGAAACTGCTCCTAATCCTTCAACTGCTTTTAAATCTTTAATTATGGCATTTTCTTTTGCCATTTTTTCTGTTCCTAAAGCTAATACAATCGTTACTATTGAGCTTAGCGCTTCTGGAATTGCCGCCACAGCCAATGCTACAGCAAACATCAATGCATTTAATATACTTTCATTTCTATATATTTCTAAAACAAATACTATAATACATATGGTAATTATTATTATAGCTAACTTTCCACTAAACTTATCTAATGACTTTTGCAATGGTGTTTCTTTTGCTTTAGTATTTTCCATTAAATTTGCTATCTTTCCTAACTCTGAATCCATACCAGTGGCAGTTACTACAGCTATTGCTCGTCCATAAGTTACTAATGTTCCTCCAAAGACCATATTTTTTCGTTCACTTAATGGTATTTCCCCATCACTAAGTACCTCTACACTTTTTTCAACAGCTAAAGATTCTCCTGTAAGAGAGCTTTCATTTACTTGCAATGAATGATTTTCTATTATTCTACCATCTGCTGCAATAAGATCCCCTGCCTCTAAAAACAAAATATCTCCTGGCACAATATCTTTAGATAATATCTCCTGCTTCACTCCATTTCTTATAACCCTGCATTTTGCTGCTGTAAGTGATTTTAATGCTTCTAATGACTGTTCTGCTTTAAAATATTGCACAGTTCCTAGAATTGCATTTAGAAGTATTACTACAAAAATAACTAAAGTACTTTCAACATTATCGGTAATTATAGATATAATTCCAGCAACTATTAATATGCCTACCAATAAATCCTTAAATTGATTAAGGAATACTTTTAAAATGCCTTTTCTCTTTTTTTCCTTTAATGCATTATCACCAAATATATCCTTTCTATTTCTTACTTCATTATCTGATAAACCCTTTTCCGTAGTTTGAAATTCCCTTAAGATAGTTTTCCTATCCTTACCATATAATTTTTCCATGTAATTCCTCCAATATTTATTAAATAATATTTTTAAATAAATAAAAAAGACCTTTAATATAATTCTTATTTTTTAAGAATTATATTAAAAGTCTCGTTACCATTAGGTGGCTTATAGCACCAGGCAATGCCGGGATTGTTGATGCTATAATTTAAACTACTCCCTTTTAAAATCATAAATATTTTGTGCTTATGTTATTTTTAAAATTATATGTGTATCATTGCTATATTATTCTAAAACTATCTCAGGAATTTCAGTTATAGCTGTTTCTATATCCTTATTTCTTACCTTAAATGTATTAATATAATTGACTTCATAATTTCCTCTAATGGTATTTTTTATAAAGGTAACAGGATTTTCATATCCTTTATCATTAGAAACAATATAAAATTCACATCCACTTAAGGGATACCTAGATATCATAACTCCTAAAAAGGCTATAAGGCATTTCCCCATATCATTATCTTCATCAACTACACATTCTTCAAACCAATACTTTATTTGCTTTTCCTTTAGTTTATTCATTAAATATCCATCTATCTTATGGGCATTTGGAGATATAAAAAAATGTACTTCATCTCCTTTTCTAGCATTATACAGCTCTATAAAATCATCATTAAATTCATTTTCACAATCCACTAAAAAAATCTTACTCATTAATTTACTTCCCTCTATTCTACACTTTTTATGACTTTATTTTCCATAATATTATTTTTAATCTTAGATTAATTATAGCTCTTCATAAACTTTCCATACATCATAGGTATCTTCACCTCTATATTGTGTATATATAAGATCTTTTTCTTTTGGATTACTATATACTGTTAAACTCTGAATAAAAGAATAACTATCCTTAATATCACTTTTCACTAAATTTTCACTCCCACCATAACTACTTATTCTTCCTGACCTTTCAAAGCCTTCTGGTAAAGCTTTTACCGAACTATCAAAATAATAAACATTATCATTTACATCCACATATGGTAGTATTATGCCCTCATCATTTAATGCTACTTTATAGGAACTATCTTTACCTAAATAAAACTTCGTTCCTTTAGAATCCTTCATAACTACTGAACCTGATGGCAAATATTTTTCTACAGTGGCTCCCTTTTCAACATATTCATCAACATTATATTTATTTTTAATATTATCTTCATTTACTTCAGTATTTCCACAGGAAACAAAAGACATTGCTGATATTCCTATAACTGCTGCTAATATAACCTTTTTCATTATTTCTCCTCCATTTACCTCTTACTTATATGTATATAATACCATATCTCTATATTTTTTACATATATTTCCTCTATTTTTACTTCTTATTTATATATTGAATACTAAGATAGATTTTGATATAATTCATTAACGTAGGGAATGAAGTTCTCCCTTGATTAATATCAAAACTGCGTAATAGCTGATGACTTCTACAACTTTTTTTGTTGTGGAATTCATTAGCTTTTTTTATTATTTTAAACTGGAGGTTTCTTATGTTAACTAAAATTATACTAATTATTTTAAGCTTAATTTTAATAGGATTCTTAGCACATTTTAGCGGAAAGCTAGCTGAAAAATTAAAATTACCTTCTCTTATAGGCATGATTCTTATTGGAATGATTATAGGTCCTTCTTTTCTTAATCTTGTGCCAAAAGCAACTTTAAATATAGCTCCTACATTAAAGGATATTGCCTTAGTTACTGTACTTTTCATTGGCGGACTTGGCATAAGCTTAAAGCAAATGAAGCAAATTGGACGCCCTGCAATATTATTAAGTGTTGTTCCTGCCACATTAGAAGGATTGACCATTGCTTTTTTAGCAACCATATTTTTAAAATTCACCTTTGTACAAGGTGCCATACTTGGATTTATTATTGCAGCTGTAAGTCCAGCTGTTTTAGTTCCTTCCATGGTAGATTTGATAAATAGAAAAATAGGACAGGATAAAGCTATTCCTCAAATGCTTTTAGTTGGAGCATCTGCTGATGACACTGTAGCCATAACACTGTTTACTACTTTTATCAGCATTTATTTTGCAGGTATAAATGGTGAATCTGTTTCTATTATTAATGAACTTATTTCTATTCCTTTAACTATTATTATCAGTATTTTTATTGGCTGGATTTTATCATTAGCCACTAAAGCCTTATTAAAAAATATTAATTCACAAAACATAAGAGTATTATCCACATTTTCTCTTTGTCTTTTAATAAGATTTGTGGAAAACTATTTTCATTTAGGAGGTTTTAATTCATTATTAACAATTATGATTTATGGTTTCTTTTTAAGAACATATTTAGGTGATACTGCTAAGAATATACAAGATAAAATTAATGTTGTATGGAAGTACGGCAAACTATATCTCTTTGCTTTTGTAGGAATGGCCATAAACCCTACTTTAGTAGGTGAATATATCTGGATTGGAGTTATTATGCTTATGATTTCCTTAAGTATTCGCTCCATAGGTGTCCTTATTTCATTGATAGGTACAAATTTAAGTATAAAAGAAAGAATCTTTTGTGTAGTAGCTTATCTTCCTAAAGCAACTGTTCAATCTGCCAAAGCTGGTATTCCACTACAAATGGGTATAGCTGGTGGAGAAATAATGCAAGCTTTAGCCATATTAAGCGTATTAATTACAGCTCCTATAGGCGCCATTGGAATAAAACTTACTTCACCTAGATTTTTATCTCAAGGTTATTCTGGAGAATTATCAGCTTAATAAATAAAATAAGATATGGTCATAGAAAAATCTATGTCCATATCCTATTTCTTATTCTCATATTCTTTTCTAAGCTGCTTTACTTCTTCTAATGATAAATCACATTTTTTTGCAATCATTTGGTCATTTAATACATCTAGTAAATTTCTTGCTATTTCTCTTTGTTTTTCAATTTTTCCTTCTTCAATTCCTTCATTAAATATCTTTTGCCCTAATGGTGACATACGTATCTTCCTTCCTAATTCATCACTAATTTCAATATTAAATTTTAATGCCAATGATAATAAAATAGTTTGACATTGGTTTTTCACATCTTTATCACTAATATCTGTACTTAACTCTATTACTTTATCTTTACTAATTTTACTATCCATTAATGGAGTAAATTCTAACCATGCAATATCAGTTAATGTAAGTTCTTTTCATAAAACTAATTTTTCTTAGAATTATTGTTGCTATATTTTCTAATAATTATAGTTAATAATTTAATATTAATGCTATTTTTAATTCTTTAATTAACAAAATCATTGCTATCATCAATAAAATAATAAAGAAGATGGTATATTCTTATAATCTAAAATTACACCAACTATTATGGCTACTATAATTCCTTCGCAAACAAAATTCTTAATTGTTTTTATCATAAAATCCTAATCCCCTTCTGTAATCTTTAGATTTATATTTAATTATAAATCCATTTTTATCCCATAATCCCTAAGCCATTCTTTTCTTACTTCATAATCAGCCATTACAGAAGAAACTAAATCCCAAAACTCTTGTGAATGATTCATATAATACATATGACACATCTCATGAACAATTATATAATCAAGAGCTGTAGATTTAGCCATTACACATCTCCAATTAAATAAAAGTTCATTATTAGAAGTGCAACTAGCCCATCTTTTCTTTTGTTCTTTAACCTTTATGGCACTTGGCTTTTTATTGAAGAACTTCTGATAATATTTAATTCTTTTCTTTACCTGTTCATCAGTTTTTTCCCTATACCAAGCTTCCATGGCTTTTTTTATTAATTCATCATTCTTTTCTTTAACATAAACATGAAATTTTCCTCTAAATAATTTAACACTTGATCCATTCTGTAAATTTTCATCTACATGAATTTGTAGAGAATAATTTCTTCCTAAATAAATAAAAGATTCTCCATTTACAAACTCTCTATTAACTCTTTTACTCTCAATATTTCTAAACTCAAAAAGCTTTTGAACTATCCAAGCTCCTTTAGACTTAACAGATTCCTTAATTTCTTTCTCACTGGTACCTACCGGAGCCACTACAGTAATTTTCTTAGGTGGCTCAACAGAAATACTCATTGTTTTTCTATTCTTAAATTCAACATTGAATTCTATATTTTTAGTTCCGTACTTAACACTGTACTTCATATTTTTATCGCCTCTTTAATTTAATACATCAAAATGTATCTTAGCTAAATTTAATAATGGTTCCATTATCTTTTCCCTAACATCTCTAGGAATTCTCTTAGCATACTTCTTAATTATCATAAGCTTAATAGCTCTTTGAATATCATTAGTTTTACTTTGATTAGTTACCCAATCAATAACATAATTATCTTTAACTACAGCTTTGACATCTTTCGCTATTTCCTTGGAAATTTCCATTGTTTCATCGCTAATATATGTTGCCTCTTCTTCTTTAAGTTTAAATTCATTTGCATCATCTTCTAAATACTTTCTAATAACTTCAAAGAAAGCAAACTCCTTTTCATCAAGTCCTAAATCATTAGCTTTATTAGAAGCTCCTGTTTCAACATCATTTTTAATAAACTCTTCTAGTTGCTTCTTTCTTGCAATCCAGTCATTTTTAGTTTCATCCAAAATTCTTTGAAGTCTTTCAAATAAGGATTCATAGTAAACAGGATTCTCTTTTATTTTTACATTAATAATATGCTTTATAGCATGTTCCATAGCTGATGCTTGTGCTTCATCTGATTTTAGAGTATTTACTTTGGCTTTAAAATTATCTTCAAATAAAGTTATAGGTTCAATCCATCCCCTAACTCCAAGAGATTTTAAATGATTCTCTATTATTTCTCTTACCTTTTCACCACAATCAGAAATATCTATAGAATCACTTGGATTGAACTTAGCTTTTGCAGCAGCTCTAATATAAGAAAGCCATCTTAAATCATTTAAAATATCTGTATCTACATGAGAAGGTAATAAACTTTCTACTGCTCCAGAAAACTTTTTATACATAAGCTCAAACTCTGCTCTTTTATCATCCGGTTCAATTTTATTAACTAATTCATCTAAATTATTTTTATTTATTCCTCTAAACATAGACATTATAGCTTCTCTATAAGAAAGCATTTCATTATATAAATCACCTAATGATTCCATAGGTTTGCCTAAATCTTCTTTATCAAAAATAGCTAATGCTTCTTCTAAGAAGTTGGAAATACCATAATAATCAACAACATATCCACATTGTTTTATAATGTTTTCTTTTGTGGTCTTTCCACTTTCTAAAGTTACCTCTACTTCTCTAGTACAAGTTCTATTAACTCTAGCTATAGCTTGAAGTAATGTATGTTCCTTAAGTGGTCTATCTATATACATAACTTGCTCAATTGGAGCATCAAAGCCTGTTAAAAGCATATCTTTTACTATTAAGAAGCAAAGTTTATCTTTATTTATAGGTTGTTTAAATCTATTAATTAGATTTTCTTGCTCTGCTTTTGTAGTAAAATGTTTCTTTAAATGTGGTAAATCATTATTATCTCCAGAGAATATTACTTTAGCTTCAAAATCTTCACCTAATATTTCTGGCATGTGTTTATTTAAAGCATCATAATACTTAACACAAGCTTCTCTTGAAACACATACTATTTGAGCTTTAAATCCATTTGGAAGTATTTGCTCCTTATAATGATTAAGTAAATCAACTACTATATCGTTAATTCTTTCTTCACTTTCAACAATAGTTTTCTTAGTTCCATACTTTGCTTTTATAGCTTCTTTTTCTTCTTCAGTTCTATCACTAAATTCTTGGTCAAATAATTCTTCTAAAGAATCACCTACTACTTGTAAATCAGGTCTTCTGCCTTCATAAACAATTTTAACTGTAGCACCATCTTCAACTGCACTTTTAATAGAATATTTATCTATATACCCACCAAATGTTCTTGGTGTTGATTTATCTTCTTTATCTATTGGCGTACCTGTAAATCCAATAAAAACAGCATTAGGCAATGCAGTTCTCATATTAGCTGCCGTGTCTTTATATTGGCTTCTATGTGCCTCATCAGACAATACAATAATATTTTGTTTTGTACTTAAAAGAGGATAATCTACAGCATATTTTTGTTTAATTTTTTTACCTTCAAATAATACTTCTCTTTCTTCAGTTTCATTTTGGAACTTCTGTATAGTTGTTATTATTATTTGTGGTTGTGGATTAGATAATAGCTTCTTCATAATATCAATTTTATCTGCTCTAACCGGAGTAGTTATTTTAGATAAAGTTCTATCAAATGTTGCATAAATTTGCTTATCTAAATCTATTCTATCTGTAACTACAACTATTGTAGAATCAGTTAACCCTTTAGTTCTCTTTATCTTTCTAGCTAAGAAAACCATAGTTAAAGACTTACCAGAACCTTGAGTATGCCAAACAACTCCACCTCTAGTAAGCTTATCTTTTCCATTAACAATTCTATCTATAGCTTTATTAACAGCTCTAAACTGTTGATATCTACAAACCTTTTTAATAACAGTTCCATTATCAGCTTCAAAGACAATAAAATTTCTCATTAAATCAAGTAAATTTGTCTTTTCTAAAAATCCTTGAATAAATATGTTTTGTCCACAATCTTTATAGTTTTCTATCTCTTCTTTCTTAAATGGATGTGGGTCCTTCCATTGAGAATAATGATTATATTTTGAACTTATTGTTCCAACATAAGCATTATATCTATTTAAAATTCCAGTAAAGAAATTACTATAAAATAGCCTTGGAGCTCCTTCACCTAAAGCTTCATCTCTAACATTCATATATCTTCTTAATTGTTCAAAAGCTTGTTTTTTTCCAATGCTCTCATTATTTCCTTTTTCTAAGAAAGGAGATTTAGCTTCTAAAACAACTACAGGAATACCATTTATGAAAATAACTATATCAGGGAAAATAGATTTTCCACTTAAAGTTTGAACTTCAAATTGACGAACTACTAAAAAGTCATTGTTATCAACATTTTTCCAATCTATAAAATGAACAGTATGATGCTTCTTTTGACCATCACCATGTAAATCCTGCTCAACAGTAAAAGTTAAATCTACAAGAGCATCATAAATCTTTTCGTTTATCTCTAATAAACCTGTTCCTAAACTATCAGCTCTACTAATATATCTTATTGCTCTATCTAAATTATCTTCATTCATCCAAGGATTAAGCTTTCTTAATGAAGCTTTTAATCTTTTAGATAATACAACATCAGCTAAAGAGTCTCTTTCTCCACTTATAGAAGTTAATTCTTTTCCATGAATAAAGTTATAGCCTAATTTATTCTCTAAATATTCAATTGCTGGTAGCTCTACTAAGGTTTCTTCATTTCCTAAGTACGACATGCCAATCCCCCTAATTTCTATTGCTTTTTTTCAAATTTAATGTATAATTTAATTATAATTGCATATGTAATAAATAGTGCATATTTTATTGGTGATTTCGCTAATAAAATATAGTACTTTTTACTGATCGTTATAAAGGGTCCTAATTTAGGTAAGTGAATGTTCCTTGCTTAAATTAGGGCTCTTTAATTTATTTGTAATACTTTATCCAGTCATAAATTCTTATTAATCGCTTTAAATTTGTTCTATCACTCTGTTTCCCTTCTGTACTTAATAACTTTGGATATTCTGTTAATATATACTGTAAAAATTCACTCAATTCTTCTATAAATATTTTATCTTTATTAAGTAGAGGTATATATTCTAAACACCTCATATCACCATAATCTTTTCTTAAATCTTTTATAGTAAACTCTCCTAAATTTAAACTCTCTCTTCTTTCCTTTAATGTTTTATTTAAAAAATCATCAAATTCTGTTTTTATTGACTGGCTTACTATACTAGGTAAAACTCCATTAAATTCTTTAATATATTTGTATATTGGAATGCTTTTACTATGCTGTTTAAGCAAATTAGGTAGACTTGTTTCAACTATCATTTGTGGATTTATATCCTTATGATTAAATACTATATCATTATAAATTTCTTCTGCACTAAATGTTTCATATCCCTTTTTACCTAATTCTGAAAGTATACCAACACCTAATACAACTTCAATATCTTCTAATTTATCATCTTCTGTTAATCCTACAACTTTCATTTTCTCTGTTGCTTCATTAGTTAAAACTAATTCATATATATCTTGTTTAAGTTTTCTTAATATGGGAGCAGAATATTTAGCTTTATTTTCTAGCATAGCTTCATATAATGCTTCAAATCTATTTAATTTAATTTTAGTCATTTCAATTACTTTTCCATCATCAAAGCTCAATGTATGAGATGATATTTCACTTTCATCATTAGAACTCCATTCAATGAATATTAATCTTTTCTTTAACTTTTTTAAATTTTCTTTAGATAAGCATCTAACTATAGATTTTAATATATTTCTAATATTTTCATCTTCTATAGAGTACCCCATAAATACTATTGGATGTTCTAAAAATAGAGTAAGTATCTTAGATGCTAAGTATGCATTTTTATCATCAAACTCTTTATAGTCCTCTTCATTTATTACTATTGAAGATGGATTTGTACAACATCCATGTATTTTATATATTTCACCAACACCTTGTAGTTGTGAAAAAATTAATTCTTCTTGTCCTATATATGTTTTATATCCTAGTAAAATATTTTCTAATAACAAATCATAATTAGTAGTTATAACCCCTGCAATACTCTTTTTACCAACTTTTTTTAATAACTCAAGTTCACTTTTTTGATCTTCTACAAAATTTAAACTATTATCCTTTATATATTTTGCTATTTCTATCTTAATAGGTGATACTTTATTTTTAATATCATCTCTATATTCTTCTCTTACTTCTTTGAATTTATCATCAATAAACCATTTCTTTGAAAAATCATTTCCTATTAACTCAGCAATTTTTTGATATAATCCAACTTGAATTGTAGACGACTCAGCCATACTATTGTACATTTCAAATATCTTTTATTTTATTTTTCATAAAAATTTCTCCTATAAATAAAGTTATTATCTCAATTATATACTATTTTAAAAACTATTAATCTTCTATTTAATATTAAAAAGCCACAGATTTGTCTGTGACTCTTTCATATTAAATAAAATATAAACAATTTGTATCTATGTTACTTGGTATTAAATCTCTATTTCCATAAGTCGAACTTAAATCTGCATAATATGTTGTTATAGGTAATCTTACCTTGTTTATTGCACCAACATGCATAAAAGTTAATTTATATGCATCTTCAACAATTTTTTCTATATCTAAAGAACCAAATACCCTTCTTATTCTTATTGGTTGAGCCATGCCCATTCCTTCGTATGGTTTAGTTGTACAAATAAATGCTGAATCATCTTTATAATAGCATCTTCCCATAACTGTTTTCCACTGCTTATCATCCGATATTGTTGCTATTCTTCTATTAATACCTTTAGTTATTTCAATATAATCAAATTCTATTCCTAAATTATTCATAGTATTTTTTAAGTTTTCAAGTTCTTCTCTACTTATTCCATCTCTATGAAAAGTAATATGCTTAGGTCTACATCCATATGCATTTTCGTATGAACCTACAGCTTCAAAAACTATCTCTTTTAATGTTTCCAACTTTATCTTTTCACCACTTTGTGATGCTGAAATAACTTTTGTTTTTAATACTTTACCATCCTTGCCTACAACCTGAATAACTCCTGCTTTATTAACTTTATTTTCTCTACTTACATCTAAACCTATAAAACAATCTGAATTTAGCTTTTCTTTTAAAATCCAAGGTTGTATACCACTTTTAGCATAAATACCTAATAATATATTAAAAAAAATACTATCTTTATTCTTTTCATTATAACTAAGAGTATCAAATCCAATACACTGTGTTGGAATCTCATTTCCACCACTAAATGTTTTCTTTATTATATTGTAATATTTACTTAGATTTTCTTCACTTAAAATAACTATAGTGGTTTCATTGTAATTAGACGCTATTTTCTTTAATTCATAACTGAATATATCTTCATTATCAATTTTTATTTCTTTAAAATTAACCTTATCCTTAAGCTTTACCCTATCTAATTTTACTCCTAACATATTAGAAAAACATTCAAGCTCATCACAAAACTTTATCACCTTTTTTAAATTTATGTTATTTTTAGCTAATATCGGATCTATAAAATATTTTATTTCAATTGTTTTATTTTCATAAACTCCAAAATTTTTAAGACCATATAAAGGATACTTTTGAGCTCTAGAGTTTCCAAATAATAAATCTGGATGTTGTAAATCCTTAAGCTTGTATCCAATATTACCACACAACATATTTATCTTTTCTACATTTATATGCTCACTATTTTTAACTATATTTATAACTTCACTAACCATAAACTGCATCTTTTCATTTGTTTTTTGCTTAACTCTATTATTAAAATCTTTAAGTACATTTTGTGGTAAATTCTCAAATCTACATACTTTCTTTAATCTACTTGGTATGTAAGGAAATATACTATTTTTATTGTTTTTTACTAATACAGCTTTCATATCTTTTGGTAGCTTATTTACTATATAACCTTGATTTTTGTTTTCATAATAATCTATTATAGAACATCCCATATATTCATTAGCTTCACTTATAGTAAATGGAGCTATGCCAACATATTCATAAGTTAAATTATAAAAATAATCTTTAACCTTATCTCCTATTTTTACATTATCATTCTTTATCTCACACTCTAGTGTATTTATATATTCAAAAATATGTTTTGCATCAAAGCCTATAATAATCTCATTATTACAATTTATATTAATGTCAAAATTAAAATATCTATCTATCTTTATTCCTTTTTCATAATATACTGGTTTGTTAATATAAATTGAATTTTTAATAACCTTATATTTTTCTTTATCTATACTATCTTTTATTTCTTTTAATAGTAATCTTTCCAATATCTTTTTTTCATTACTATCTAAAGTTATAATTCTCTTCTCTACATCAATATATTTCTCACTACCCCAATTTTGTATTTCAATAAATGAAGCAATATATTGTTCATAGAAAATTATAGTAGGATTGTTATTTAGCTTAATTAATTCCTTAACTATATCATAATTTTCATTATGTTTATTTTCAAAATCCCTTACTCTCATTTTATAAATATAAATTTCAATATTATTTGCATTAATACTATTCTTAAATTCAGTTATTACATTAAACTCTCTCATTAAATATCCTCTCTTTATGTTGTCTTATATATTTATAAATTTCTTTTATACTGTAACTCTTATCATTCCTGTTAATAATTGTTGCATTAAACCTTTTTTAAGTTCTTCTAACTTTTGTTTCTTATTTTTATATTGTCCTATCTTTTCATCGACTTCCATTAATATTGATGCTATCTTTACTTGTTCTATATCACTTGGAACTGGAATTAAAAACTCTTTTATTCTTGTTAAAGCTAACTTCGGTTGTGCACTCTTAGTTTGCTCTGCTTCAATTATACTTTGTACAATATTAGATTGTAATACCTTCATCAAATACAACTTGTTTATTTGTATATTACATAGTTTATCTGCATTTTCCGTTAAGTTTGCTCCATCCAATTCATATGGAACTTGCCCCACTATACCTAATGTACCTGCAACTGATATAAATAAATCATCTTTTGAAATTTTATAATTTTTAATCTTATCAACAATATCCTTAGGTACATATTTAATGTCATCTTGTCTTATCCCCCCCATATACATATCAGCCACTCTTATATACGGGAAAGCATTATCTTCATCTTCTAATTGATATCCCTTAGGAAGTCTTTTTCCACCTTTAACTTCACATATATCTCCAATCTTTTTAACATCCCACTCCTCAGGAATTTCTCCAATCTCAGTGTTCTTAAACTTTGTATGTCCAATTCCTTTAGTAAATAAAGTTTGCATTAAACCCTTTTTTAATTCTTTATTTTTTTCAATAAGAGCATCAACATTATCAATTTGCTCATCTACAGTTGAAAGAATAAAAGATATTTTTTCTTGTTCTTCTTTTTTAGGAACTATAATTTTTAATTTTCTTATATTCTCCATCGATAATGCTGGTTGCGAAGTTGTTGTAACATATCTATTGATTTCATTTCGCATATTAGAACTCATCAAATACTGTAAAGCAAATTTAGGCACTACTGAGTCATTAAATGTTAATTTAGCAACATTAGGAGCTAAGTGAAACTTATCATTTTCTTCTATTAATGCAACTTCCCCAACAGTTCCTACGTACGAAAATAATACATCATTTATATATAATTTAGACCTAGTTAAACTTTCTGAAACCTTTTTATCTATTTTCTTTATATCTTCTAAATTCAATTTACCATTTTTTAAATTTAATGCTCTTAAAGCTATTATTTCTCCATCATCAATATACTCGATATACTCAGTAAACTCAAATCCAGCTAATTTAGTTACATTTGAACATTCACCTAAAACTTCTATATGCCATTCACTAGGTATCTCCCCAAGTTCCGTCATCTTATATTTATCTCTAACCTTCTTCACTAAATCACCACCTTACAGTACATCAAAACCAAGCTCTTTTAAATATCCATTAAGCTTTTCCTTAGTTTCTGCTTCTTTCTTTTCAAGCTCAACAATTTCTCCTAAAACTTTTTGAATATCAACTTGTTCTTCTTCTTCAGTAGTATCAACATATCTACTAATATTTAAATTGCAGTCATTTTCTTTAATGGTTTCAATATCCACAACAGTTGCATACTTTTCCACATCTTCAAAAGCATCAAATGTGGATACTATTTTTTCTATATCTTCATCTCTAAGCTTATTCTTATTTCCATCTTTAACAAAATCATTGCTACCATCAATAAATAAAATCTTACCTTTTCTTTCTTCTGACTTAGCCTTGTTAAGAACTAATATAGCAGCAGGTATACCTGTTCCATAGAAAATGTTTTGAGGCAAACCAATTACAGCTTCTATTAAATCATCATTAATAAATCCTTTTCTTATCTTACATTCAGCAGAACCTCTAAATAAAACTCCATGTGGAACAACTGATACCATCTTACCTTTCATATTTAAACTAGATAACATATGCTCAACAAAAGCTAAATCTCCATAAGACTTTGGTGGGATTCCATAACTAAATCTATGGAAAGCATCATGTTTTGCTTCTTCTACTCCCCAGTTCTTTAAAGAAAATGGTGGATTCG
Organism: Clostridium sp. CAG:265; assembly: GCF_000436575.1. Lineage (NCBI taxonomy): Bacteria > Bacillati > Bacillota > Clostridia > Eubacteriales > Clostridiaceae > Clostridium > Clostridium sp. CAG:265. Next base: position 79,847 of record NZ_FR886611.1, on the reverse strand, counting down.
CAAGTACCTTATCGAATACCTTTAATGCTCCACCTTCTGTATGCTTAGGTTCTCTTATAGTATCACCCTTTTGAATATCTGCTCCTTTAGCTCCATGGAATAACATATTCATCTTACATATTGCCCATGTAGAAAGATTTATTTCTTGACCAAAAAGACTTAAATTTTTAGGATTTCCACCATGCTTTTTAACATATTCTATACTTTGAATAAGCATACCACCAGAACCACAAGTTGGGTCATAAATTCTATCTCCTTCTTGAGGTTTTAAGATATTAGTAATAATCTTAACTACTTCCGTAGGGGTATAGAATTCTCCACCCTTCTTACCACCTTGGTCTGCAAATTGTTTAATTAAATATTGATAAGCATCTCCAAGCATATCTTCTGATTCCAAATTTGAATTAGCTAAATTAATGCTATTAAATAATATTAAAAGTTGAGATAATTTCTTATCTGGAACCTTTTCTTTATCATTGTAGTTAGTTGTACTTAAAACACTAACAAGCTCTGAATTTTTAGGTTCATCTTCAATTGCTTTAAATGCCTTATCTAATTCAGGTCCTATATTTAAAGTTAAATCTTTAAGCTTTGACCATCTTGCTTGTTCTGGAACAAAGAAAGTTTCATAAATACTAGCATCTTCTAAAAGTTCTTCTATTTCATCTTCTTCAAGACCATCTTCTAGGAACTCTTTTTTTCTAGCTTCTCTTTCTTCATCAAATTCATCATTTAATCTCTTTAAAAATAACATTCCAAATATATAATCTTTGTACTCTGCACCAGTTAATTCTCCTCTAAGAATATCAGCACATTGCCAAAGTGTTGATTCTAACTCTTGTAATGTAAGCTTTGCCATTATAATTGTCTCCTATCTACTACATTTTTTATAGTATTAATTCTATCATAAAATAAAAGTAAAAATATAATATTATAATTTATGTTATGTTAATTTAACTTTTGTATTACCATAAAAAACGGAAGCTAAATATAGCTTCCGTAATCAACATTTTCATTTAAATCATTTAATAGATGTTTAATTTCTTGATCCTTGTTTTTATCCATTACCAAAATAACATCACCAGCATCAACTATCACTAAATCCTTGACGCCAAAACCTATGATTAAATTTTTATCACCAAAGATAGAGCAATTTTCACATTCCTGTACATATACATTTTTACTTATTTCATTTCCACTACACTTATTTAAATATCTACTTAAGGCATTAAAAGTACCGATATCATCCCAATAAAAATTGCCTTTAATGACATATGCTTTTCTTGTCTTTTGCATAATTCCAAAATCAATAGATATTCCATCAATTAAATTATATTGTTCCTTAATGACCTCTTCTTCGTCATCTTCTCCTATGTGTGTATATATTTCCATTAATGATTTATATATCTTAGGTAGATATTTTTCCATTTCCCTTAAGATAACATCAGCTCTAAAAACAAATATGCCTGAATTCCAAAGATAAGTTTCCTTAAGCAAGAAATCCTTAGCTACTTCAATATTAGGTTTTTCTGTAAATCTAGATATTTTATAAGCACCAGCTGATGACTGGAGCCTGTCCCCCATTTCTATATAACCATATCCTGTTTCAGGTCTTGTAGGTGTAATTCCTATAGTTACTATTCCCCTACGTCTATTGGCCAATTCAATAGCCTCTAATAAAGTGTCTGTATACTCCTTTTCACCCTTTATATGATGATCAGAAGGTAACACCACCATTACTGCATTATTATCCTTTTTCAATAATTTCACTGCTGATAACCCAATGCATGTAGCAGTTTCCTTATTTGAAGGTTCTGTGAATATATTGTCAGAATTAATATATGATAACTCTTTTTTTATTTTATCTAAATAATCAGTATTAGTTACCACATAGATATTATCCTTATTAATTAAGGGAGTAATTCTTTCAACTGTATTTTCTAAAAAACTTTTGTTATTTATAACTTTTAAAAATTGCTTCGGTTTATTCATTCTTGATAAAGGATATAACCTAGTGCCTTTTCCCCCTGCTAAAATTAGCGCGTATATCACACACTTCAACTCCATGTAATGCTATATTTCATTATATGAGGTCTTTTTATCAATTGTGAAATTATAATATCATTTCATTCTTTTATATGAACTACTCTGTTATTGCAAAAATTAAATATTATTGGTCAATACAATTAACAGTACAGATTAAATTCTTATATATTTATAGAATATTACCATGCCTATTTAAGTTATATTAAACTTTATTCGATATTTATTTCATAATGCTTATTGGCTTTAACTAAAGAAAAAATCACTTTAATCAATAAATTAAATAAAGGAGCTACTTATGAATACAAAAGAAATATTGCAAAAACAAAATGCTCGTAATACACTGAGTAAAAAAAATAAAAACAAATTATTAGCTGTTTTTTTATCTGGGGGATTAGTTAGCTGCACTATAGGTGCACAAGTTGTATCTGCTCAATCAATTGATACTTTCTCTTATGAAAATTATAAAAATTCAATAAATGCAAAAAAAATCCCTGGATTGACTAAAAAAACTATTACATTTAATATGGCTCATCCTACTGACTTAGTTATCGATAATATAGATTTATCAGGTTTAACAGTATCTGAGTTAATGGTTTATGCTAAAAGAATAGATCCAAGTAAATTAAGAATAACTCAAAATTCTATTACTATCCCTAAAGAAGAAATATTAGCATTAAAATTTACTCCTAATAGACTTTATAATACATCAATAAATTTTACAGATGGCTCTTATGCATCAGGATATATCTTTATTAATATAATAAATGATCCATCTATACCACCTAACACTGATTCTGATAGTGGTTCTTCTAAACCTGAAGAAGATTCAAGTGGTAAAGATGATATAACAAATAAACCAGAGCAAAAGCCTGATGATAATGATAATACAGATACACCTAATAATCCAGATGATAATAAAAATGATACTGAAACTAATCCTGATCAAGGTAGTAGCGATAATAATAAGCCTAATGGAGATACTGAAAACACTCATATTCCTACAATAAACAGAGAGAATTTTGTTTTCAATAGAGATGATGCTAAAGATTTGGTTATACAAAATGTAGACTTAAATGGATTAACTATAACTGATATATATATGTATGGCGCTAAAATGGACGTAAACAAAGTAAAAGTTGTTGATAATTCTATAGTAATATCTAAAGAAGCTATTTTTGATTTAGGATTTAAAAATGGTACTTACTATTTAGCTTTCCATTTCTCTAATGGAGCAATTATATCAAATTATGTATCTATTACTATAACTGATTCTGATAATGTTGCTAATGTTAAGCCTCCACAAGTTAATGAAAACATTGGAGCAATTACTCCACCACCTAACAGCAATCCTGACAACAACAACAATAATAATAATAATAATAATAATAATAATGAAACTCCTAATCCTGATAATAACTCAGGAAATGATAGTATTGCTAAACCACCCACATCTGATGATAAAGTTGAAATCATACAACCAGAAGTAGAAAAACAAACTATAGTATTCAATAGAGATAATGCTACTGATGTTGTTATAAAAAATGTAGACTTTAAAGGATTAACTTTAACTGAATTTTATATATATGGAAGAAAAATAGATATAAATAAATTAAAAATAACTGAAAACTCCATAACTATCCCTAAAGAAGTTATTTTTGATTTATATTTAAAAAATAGTACTTATTATACATCTGCTATATTCTCTAACGGCACATATGTTTCAGGTGTTGCAGCAATTCAAATAGTAGATAATGATATCCTTAATCCAGGGAATAAAGATGAATATACTGATGATACTATTAGACAGCCAAACATGATAACTCAAAATTTTGAGTTTGATTTATCTAATCCAATGGGAATTGAAATAACTCATGTTAACTTTGATGGAACTAAACTTAAAAATATTACAATAGGTAATAAAATTTTAAATTCATCAAAATTCTCTACAACTGATAATTCAATAATTATATCTGCTGATGTATTAAAATCATTAAACCTAGATGTAAATACTCATCAAATTGTATTTACTTTTTCAAATGGTGTTACTTTATCTGGATATTCAGATTTAATTGTTATTAATTCTACAAATATAACTACTAAACCAATGATAAATGTTAATGCAAATACTAATGGAGAAATAGAAATTCCTAATTTAATTCCTGAAGGTTCTAAAATTACTTCTATTACTATTAATAATAAAATTTTAGATGTTATTTATAGAGATAATAATTCTTATTTAAGAACTGGATATACTTATAGAAATTCTAAACATAGTGTGTATATTGAAAATAATAAACTATTTATTCCTATTGAAACTTTATCTTATATAAGTTCTAATTCTAATAATTATAAAATTAACATTAGATTAGATGATGGCTCTTCTATATCTCAAGAAATATACATAAAATCTAACAACAACGGTAATAATAGTAATACTAACAACAATATCAATAGTAATAATAGTAATACTAACAGCAATATCAATAGTAATAATAGTAGCAGCAACACTAATGGAAATGATAATACAAATAACAATATTAGTTCTAATACTTCTAATAAAAAATATACATCTACTGTTATTAATACTTCTAGTAGTAAAAGTTCAAATATTACATATGCAAATAATACTATAAATACTAATACTACTAATGAACTCAATAAGAATATAAATGAAATTAAAAATGATGTTGATACAAATACACCTGAAAGTATTACCTCTTCAGCTAATGCTACAACTTCATCAAATATAGATAAATCTGTTAATGATACTGTTATACCTTCCAGTATTGAATCTTCATCTACTATAAATTCAAAGAAATCATTTATTCCTAAATTTATAGCTATATGTACAGGTTTATTTGTTGCAATATTAGCTATATTATCAGGGCTTAAATTTACTAAAAAAAATAATTAAAAAATAAAAAAATTATCTTATTCCTATAGTTCATTAATTATAGGATAAGATAATTTTTTATTTTTCATAAATAATTTTTATTAAAACTTAAAATTAGTACACTCTATTCATATATTTTTTATATTATATGGTTGTAATTCATATTTAAGTTCTTTTTGATCAAATTTTTCAAATGGTATATAAAATTCAGGAATTCCTGTAACATAAGGTGCAATTTCATAAACATTAAAGTATATTACAACGTTGCCTGAACTTACATAGAATCCTTGCTTTTCACTAATACCTTTAAAGCCATCCTTCCCAGTAAAGTACTTATCCTTATCAAATTGTATAGCATTAGCAATTTCTAAATTAATTACATTCTTATACTCATATCCACCTTTAAACAAATCGCTTAATTTAAGTTCTTTACCAGTTATGTTATCCACATTATACGAAAGCCTAGTTGTTATTCCATGAGCCCCTCCTGTAAACTGATAATAATCTATATAAAAGCTAGTTATATTCTGACTATTAGTAACCTTATATCGACTATAAAGTTGATATGGACCGATTGGTGGAGGTACTAATCCCTTAAAGTATTCATCAGAAATCTTTTTCACATCATTTATCCAATCTTCTGTCCACTTTATAATATTATTATTTAGTTTATCTATATTAGGGTTACTATCAATGTTTTCTATTACTGGAATAATTACATCAATAATAAGATAATCATTTTCACTCTTATACTTTTTATCCACAACTTTATACTTTTCTGCATAATTATTTAATACACAATCTATCAACACCCCCTGTGGATAACTTGTTAATAAAAATAAAACTCCACAAGTCAGTAAAATAGCCTTTTTTAGACATTTCATGTAACTTTCACCCCTTATCTTTCGATACTTTTCTAATCTTTTTTATTATTATCTACAAATCTCTAAATAATTATTAACATATATATCAACAAGTTTACCACAACTTATCCACAAGCATCTGTGGATTATGTGCGTAACTTCCAATTTTATATATATAAACAATGATTTTACTATTTAAAACTTTCTTTAATTTACTTATATTTATCAGTAAAATTATCCACAGAATTATCCACATTTTATAATTTTCGGTGGATAAATTCATATATTAGAAAGTCTCTGGTAATTACTAAACTTTATTAATAATTTCTATCTTTCCTTCTCTGCTGTATGCTAAAAATTTATAACACGTTTCGCTCAAAGTTATAGTTATTTACACACTATCTTAATTCTTAACTTTCTTAATGTTCTTACTAAATAAAAGGACTGAGCTTCTGCTCAATCCTTTTACTCTTCGTCTACTTCTTTAGTTTTTCCTGAATCTACAATAAGATTATTAAGACCTTTAAGCTCTCTTACTGTAAGATCCCTCCATTGACCTTTTTTAAGTTCGCCAAGATTTATATTCATTATTCTAATTCTTTTAAGCTTAGTAACATTATATCCAAGTACTTCACACATTCTTCTTATTTGTCTGTTTAAGCCTTGTGTAAGTATTATTCTAAATGTATTAGGACCTTCTTTTTTCACATAGCACTTTTTAGTTACTTGACCTAATATTTTTACACCGTTTCTCATCTTTTTAACAAACTCATCATTAATAGGTTTATCTACCTTAACTATATATTCTTTTTCATGGTTATTTCCAGCTCTTAATATTTTATTGACTATATCCCCATCATTAGTTAATATAATTAATCCTTCAGAGTCCTTATCCAATCTACCTACAGGAAATATTCTTTTTTCATGATTAACAAAATCAACAATATTTCCGCGTACCTTATGCTCTGTAGTACATGTTATTCCTACCGGCTTATTTAATACTATATAAATCATTTCCTCAACTTTGCTTATAAGCTTACCATTTACCTTTACTTTTTGGCCCTTTTGTACCTTAGTTCCCATAACTGCTTTCACTCCATCAACAGTAACTTTGCCACTTTCTATAAACTTATCAGCTTCTCTTCTTGAACAAAATCCTGATTCACTTATATATTTATTAAGCCTTATGCTTTCTCCTCTATCATTATGTACTATTATTGGATCTTTCTTTTTATTTGATTTCATATGAACCTTCCTTTAGTTTAATTGTAAAATCATCATTAGTTGCTATTATTTTAAGTTTGACTCATACCCTGCATTATTAAACTTCACATTAATTCCTTCTTCTGAGATATACTGGCTTGTATCACTTAAAACTCCATGTTTAATGGCATTTCCTGTTACAGTAATCAATACCTGTCCTTTGCTTATCTGTTCCTCTTCATTACAATACTTTATTAACTTATAAATAGCAGTATCCACATCTCTATCCTGCACTTCTACTTTTTCTAATATGCTTCTTACATTGCTTACATTAGATTTACTTCTAACTACCCTGTTAAAAACATTGACTTCTAATGTTATCTGCTCATCAGCTTCAAATATGATAGTGGTCACTCCCTTAAAATATTTATATGTCCCTATAGATAATCCACATATTGTAAATAATATTAAGATAACTATATAAAACTTTATATTTTTAAACTTCTTTTTTATATTTACGCTTACTTCCTCACCTATATTTTCGTTATCTATTTTTGATTTAATGAATTCTCCACTAGATGTAAGGATAATTGCCTTTTCTTTTCTTTTATATAAAATAACACCTTTTACCTTTTCTGAATTATCTTCTAACAATGATGGCTCTTCTGACTCTTCATTAGAATATTCATCATTTTCATCCTCTTTATCTTTAGAATTAAAATTATCTATATTATTAAAGCTTATTACATTATTATCTATTTTCTCTTCAACATCTTCTTTCTTTTGAATTATCTTTAAATAATCTGCAATATATTTATAATTATAATCCCCTAATATTAAAGAATATACTATTATATAATCGCGCCATTTTTGTAAAAATTGTCTTGACTTAAGAACACCTTTACTTATTTTGTTAATGGGAAGTTCTTTTTTTTCATAAAACTCATTGTATATTTCTGCAGTTTCAGAAATATACATTGCTATATTTAAAAGATCATTTCTCAAATCAAAGCTAACTTCTTCCTCTGCCAGATCTCTTAATATTACGTCATAATCCTCTAATTCTCTAATAAACTTTTCTACCTGATTCTTTCTTTCTTCAACTATTTCCTTGCCAACTAATACTAAAGCTGGAGCTAAAGAAAAGCTATATTTGCCCTTTTTATATTCACTCATTTTTTCCACCTTTTATAAGTCTTCTGTTGATTGTAATGTTCCCTTCACAATAACTCTTTGCTTTGCTCCCACTGTACATGTAATTAATGTGATAGTGGCATTTTCTGTAGCATCTAAAACTTCTATTTGATCTGGATTTACAATATAGTTTTCTTCTATTACATACGTATATTTTTTATCGTGTGTTTTAACTATAATTTTATCCCCTGCTGAAACTTTATATAAATTTATAAATGCATCTGTATAATCAGATACCCTATGTCCTGCAATAGCAAAATTACCTACTTGTCCAGGCGCTGCCGAATCTGGAAAATGTCCTAAAAAATATTTTAATACATCATCACTAATTCCTTCTACTAATGCTTGTGATAAATTAATACTTGGTATTTCAACCATTGCTATTGGCTTATATCCATTTACCATATCTAAATTTACTGATTCACTAGACTCAGTAGATTCTCCTGTAGAAGTACCTTCAGAAAAACCATTTTCAAACAATTTTACTATTTTTTTTTGTTTGTTAAGTGTTATAATTTTCTTATAGGCAACATCACCAATTATTACCACACCAATAATGATTAGTAAGATACCTATTATTCTTCTAAACTTATCCATATAGACCTCCCATTACCTGTTTATATTTTGTTACATATATAAATTTTATTACATATATTATATCATAAAGGGTTTTAAAAATGATTACTTATCATAAGATAATAATATAGAGGGGTGTGGTTTTATGAAAAGAGGTAAAAAAAATGTTATATATGTTGATTTCACTTTTACAAAGAAAAAAATTAAATCAAAAACTCTAATGATTTTATATAAAATAACATTTTCATTAGTTAAAATTTTACCATTACCTAAGTATAATAAGAGTAGTAAACGTTTAAATAATACTGCCAAAAGAAAAACATCAAATTATTAATTAAAGTCCCATTACTATTTATAAATTAATATATTTGTTTTATAATTTATACGAGGTGATAAAATGAGAATAGGAATGGGATATGATGTCCATAAATTAGTTGAAAATAGAGATCTTATTTTGGGTGGAGTTAAAATACCTTATTCCCTTGGATTATTAGGTCATTCAGATGCAGATGTATTGCTTCATGCTATCATGGATTCTTTATTAGGTGCTGCTGCTTTAGGTGATATAGGAAAACACTTTCCTGATAGTGATGATAGATATAAGGGAATTTCAAGTATTGAACTATTAAAATATGTAGGCTCATTATTAAAAGAAAATGATTGGCTTATCGAAAATATAGATTCTACTATAATTGCACAAAAGCCAAAGATGGCTCCACATATAGAAAATATGCGAAAAAATATATCAGAAGCTTTAAACATAGATATTGGTCAAATTAATGTAAAGGCAACAACTGAAGAAGGTTTAGGCTTTACCGGTGAAGGTAAAGGAATTTCTTCTCAAAGTATCTGCCTACTTACAAAAAAGAGTAGCTAGATTATTTAGCTGCTCTTTTCCTATTGTAATAGTATTATAACTTATACACCATACATATCCCCAGCTATTATCGATAATCCTATATAAGATATTAAAAATATCAATAATGGTAGTAATGCACTTATGCTTACCTTCTTCATTTGTTCGTCCACTTAATTATTTTATTATTTGTATTAAAAATAAAAACGTTGTGAAATTTAATCACAACGTTTTTATGGTGCGCCATCACGGGTTCGAACCGGGGACACCCTGATTAAGAGTCAGGTGCTCTACCAACTGAGCTAATAGCGCTTATCGTTTACAATAAAATTATAGCACTTTGGAATTTTACTGTCAACAATACTATATAACTTCTGTTAAATATTTCAATAGAATTTTTTTGAAAGCTTCTCCCGTTATCTTATCTTTATCTGCTGTACTACAAATTATTCTCCAGTCTTCTATATTCTTGCTAGTATTTCGCTCAAACTCCTCTACAGAACTACTCATATAACTAGAGTTTATTACAAACTCACAAAGCTCTTCTGGTGTATTAAATATCTTTAAATATAAAAATTCTGTGCTATCACCATACCATGCTTTATTAAAATCTCTAACAAATTTCTTAAGCTCTAATAATATCTTATTTCTAGGTAGTGACCATAACTTCTTAACTCTATCTACTTGTTTTTTCATTTCAATAGCTTCTTCTCTAGTAATCCTATCTCTTCTTTCTCCATCTTTAATTATTTCTTCCACAGGCTTTATAGGAATATAGGAAACCACATCTTTTCTACCATTTATCCATATATAAAAAGCTTCTTGTAAAAATGAATATTGTATATATCCAAGAAGAGCCATCTCATCTGGAAAATAACTCCATATATTTTTTAATCCATTAAATTTTGAAAAAATTAACGTGTGTATATATAGGCTTTTTTCTGTTGGAAGTTCATCCATGAACATATGCCCTCTAATAGTTTTATTTTCACTTATAAGGCTTTCCCAATACTTAAAAGAATCGTATTTATTCTTCATATCTATCACCTTTCTTTCAAAAATTAATATAATATACTATAAACTATATTTACCACTTCTACTATAATTATAACCGTTTTTTAATTAAATGTAAAAATCTTATAAAAATCCTAATTAATTTCTGAATTGAATGTTATTATGTTTCGTAATATAATTAATTTATATAGATAAAGGGGGCAACAGTTTGTATAAGTGTAGTATTTGTGGAGAAAAAGCTGATGTGCATCATATTGTTTATAGAAGTGAGGGTGGGTTTGATATAGAGCTCAACTATAAGTATCTTTGTGCTCTTCATCATCGTGGAAAATGCGGTCCTCATCAAAACAAAATGATTGATTTGCAATACAAGCTCGAATTACAACAAAAACTATACGAAATCTTACCAAAAAAGTACTACTGGCCTAAAGAATTGTCAATTATACTAGGAATCCATAATGGAGCTCTTAAACGATTATTAAAGGACTTAAAACTATATAAGGAAGGCTTTAAAAAGGATGATATAATTTGGAAACTAATGGGCTGTAGATTATATAACTACGAAGCCTTAGATGAATTAGCCTTGGACTTGTTAGAATTAGACTTTATTTAAAATGCTATTATATAATATATCTATAAAAAGAGGAAGTTTTCAAACTTCCTCTTTTTATAGCATCCATATACATTAATATTTATGCTCTTGAAATATTTACTGTAAAACTAATATCCTTATTTGATGGTATTAAATATCTGCTATGAACTGGTGCACCCCAACTATCATCGCCTCCAACACCCATTTGTTTTGCTAATATACGCACCCAAGTATAATTAACTCTTGGAAGTTCTTCTTTATGAAGAGCATTCTCCAACTCATATGCACTGTAAGGAAGTACGCTAAATTCAAAAGGTTCTTTTTCATAACTAAAGCATAATCCCTTATTTTCCTTATTAACCACCTTTACAAATCTAGTATTAGTTCTATTTCCACATTCTTGTGGAACAAGATAATTAGACATATTTTCTACTGCATTACTTGTAAATAAGCCTAATCTAGCTCCTTTATTACGGTCTATATAGTTTTCTTCTGGTCCAAAACCAAAGTATTCAAATCTATTTAAATCCTTCTTTAATTTAAAATCCATTCCGTAAACCGGTAGCTCTGGAAGACCATTTACTCCTTGATAAGTTCCTTGAATTCTAATAGTTCCATCACCAGTGACTGTATATTCAATGATATTCTTTGTAGGCACAACAGTTGGAACATCATAAGTATAAGTTAAGATAATCTTATACTCTTCTTCTTTTAAATGGAAACTACTAGGTCTTTGCATCATTCCTGCTGTAAGCCATGTAGCACATCTGAAATCATGTCTATTTCCTCTATCATTATCAGTTGTTGCTCTCCAGAAAGAAGTCTTAGGAACTCTAGTGATATATTCAATCCCATCATAACAAAGAGAGATTATTCCCCCTTCTTGCTTAGAGAACATAGCTGTGAATCCTTCACCTTTAATACCTATATTTACATCACCATGAACCACTTGGACTTTATAATTCTTCAAAAGATCTTCTTTATTGTTTTCTCTTGCTATTTCCTTTACGGCTTGTCCGAAAGTAACTTCAAAGCCTTTTTCTGCCCATAATGTATCTTCTGATAATCTCATAGATATATTATAAGTGTAATTTCCTTCTTCTTTAAATTGAGGATAATCAATTGGCACATATAACTCTTCTCCTGCTTTTACAGAAGGTTTGATAGTTGTCTCAAAAATTTTAATTCCTTCATGTTCTACATAACATACAAAATCATATGCATCTGTAGATATAAATAAATTATCATTTTTAATACTTACTCCTTTGCTATCAGCTACAAGCTTTACATTAGCATAAAGATATTTTACTTCTTGTGCCTTTGGTGATGCCTTTCTATCAGCATATACTATTCCATTGGTACAGAAACAATAATCTGTAGCTCTATCATCAAAATCTCCTCCATAAGCAAAGATTTTTTCCCCATCTTCATTAGCTTTTTCCACAGATTGATCTATATAATCCCAAATAAATCCGCCTTGATACATTTCATACTTCTCTTCAAGTTCTGTATATAAGTGCATTCCTCCACATGAATTACCCATGGCATGCATATATTCACAGCTTATATATGGTTTTTGTGGATTATTATTTAAGTATTCTTCAATATCTAAAGGTTTTGCATACATTCTGCTTTCCATATCACTTATTTCATTAAAATCTCTATTCCAAAATACGCCTTCATAATGAACTATTCTTGTATCATCATTTTCGTGAAAATACTCAGTCATTTTCAAAATATTTTCTCCAGCATATGATTCATTACCACATGACCATATTAATATAGATGGGTGATTTTTATCTCTTTGCAGCATAGATGCAGCTCTATCTATAACAACTTCTTTCCATTCTGGCAAGCTTCCTGGAATATTCCACTCTGGATCACAAGCTCCCATCTTTTGCCATGAACCATGACTTTCAAGGTTTGCTTCATCAATTAAATAAACTCCATACTCATCACAAAGATCATACCATAAACTTTGATTAGGATAATGAGATGTTCTTACAGCATTAATATTATGTTGTTTCATGAATTTTATATCCCATAGCATGTCTTCTTTAGTAATAGCACGACCTCTCTGATAATTAAATTCGTGTCTATTTACACCTTTGAAAACAATTCTCTTACCATTTAGCTTCATGACTTTATCCACTAATTCAAATTTACGGAATCCAATTCTTTGAGGTATTATTTCAATTAACTTATCCTCTCTATCTCTTACTTCTACATATAATGTATATAAATATGGATCTTCTGCACTCCATTTATATACGTTTTCAATAATTGCATCAAAATAAATTTCTTTATTAAAGTCTTCCTTTCCACTGCTATATACTATTTCTCCAAGCCTATCTTTAAGAGCTACTTCTACAGTACATTCTTCATAGCCTTCTAATTTAAGAGCTACACTTAAGATTCCATCACTATAATTTCTATCTAAATTTGCCTTAACAAACATATCCTTTACATGAGTTTTCGGTACTGCATAAATATATACATCTCTAAATATTCCTGAAAATCTCCAGAAATCTTGATCCTCTAACCAACTAGCACTACTTCTTTTATATACTTCCACCGCTAGCTTATTTTCTCCGCTCTTTAAGAAATCCGTAATATCAAATTCTGATGGCGTAAATGTATCCTCACTATATCCTACAAATTTACCATTTAACCAAAGATAAAATGCTGTTTCTACACCTTGGAATGAAATAAAAGTTCTTTTACCCTTTAATTCTTCCTTTATTTCAAAATTCTTCACATAGCTTCCTACTGGATTATACTCTTCTGAAACAAATGGAGGACGTAAGAATTCTTGTCCATCCCATGGATACATTGTATTAATATATTGACACTTATCATAACCTTGCATTTGAATATGCCCTGGTACATTTATTTCATCAAAATTATCACAATTAAAATCCTCTTTATAAAAATCAGCAATTCTTTCATGAGGATTTACTGCATAACTAAATTTCCATTTTCCGTTTAAACTTTGTCTTAATGGCATGCTATATCCTAATTTTAAGTCTTCTTTTTTTTCATAGAAAAGATGATCTGAATGAGCATCTATTCTATTAACTCTAAAAACCTCTGGATCATTAAGCCATTTTAATGTTGCTTCATTTATCATTTATAAATTCCTCCTCTTAAACACCTTTGTATACATTTTCATTATATCATTTGTTTACTTATTTTTTTAGTATTTTTTTTCAAAAAAAATGCGTAAACCTATTTCTAGGCTTACGCATTCCTACTACGCAAATTTATTATATATACATATATCTTTTATTCTTACATAGTTTATTTTATTACAATCCATTAATTTTTGCCAATACTTTTTTATTATTTATGCCATAAAAATTAACTCACTTATGAATTCAATTCCAAATTATCAATTTTCAATTATAAAAATGGAGCGGTAAACGGGACTCGAACCCGCAACGTCCACCTTGGGAAGGTGACACTCTGCCAATTGAGTCATTACCGCTTAAATGGTGCAGGTGAAGGGAGTCGAACCCTTACACCGATTGGCGCTAGATCCTAAGTCTAGTGCGTCTGCCAATTCCGCCACACCTGCTTGATATTTTAATTTTACTATTTTTTGTAAATTAATGCAATATTTATTTTAACAAATTTTCAATATTGACATAATTTAATTTGATACATATAATAATCTTAAATATAAAAATACTATGATGAGAAGAGTAAACTAAAGGTATATTTCCAGAGATAATCTGCAATAGCTGGAAGCAGATTTAAATGAAATTAGTTGAAAACTAACTCGGAGTGACTCTAATCCAGTCCGTTTGTCATCACGTTACGATGATTCTTAAGTGGCCTATTATTTTAGGCAATTAAGGGTGGAACCACGGGAATATATATATGCTCTCGTCCCTTTTCTATACGAAAAGAGACGATGAGCTTTTTTTATTTTAAAAAATACATAATGAAAGGACGAAAAAAGATGATTAAAATAACTTTAAAAGATGGATCAGTTAGAGAAGTTGCTAAAGGTTCATCAATCTTAGATGTTGCTAAATCAATCAGTGAAGGTTTAGCTAGAAATGCACAATGTGGAAAAGTAAATGGAGAGGTTAAAGATTTAAGAACTATTTTAAATGAAGACTGTACTCTTGAAATTTGCACATTTGATAGCAAGGAAGGAAAAGATGCTGTAAGACACAGTGTTTCTCACGTATTAGCTGCTGCTGTTAAGAGATTATTCCCAGAAGCTAAAATAGCTATTGGACCATCAATTGAAAATGGATTCTATTATGACTTCGATACTGAAAAAGCTTTTTCAGCTGAAGACTTAGTTAAAATAGAAGATGAAATGAGAAAAATAATCAAGGAAAATCCTGCTATAGAAAGATTTGAACTTCCAAGAAACGAAGCTTTAGAACTTATGAAGGATGAGCCTTACAAAGTTGAATTAATCAACGACTTAGCTGAAGATGAAATAATATCATTCTACAAAATAGGTGATTTTACAGATCTTTGTGCTGGTCCTCACGTAATGTCATTAAAGAATATAAAAGCTATTAAATTACTTAGAAGTGCTGGTGCTTACTGGAAAGGTGACGAAAAGAATAAGATGCTTTCTAGAATTTACGGTACTGCATTCTTAAAGAAAGCTGATTTAGATGCTCACTTAGAAGCATTAGAAGAAGCTAAAAAAAGAGATCACAACAAATTAGGTAGAGAACTTGGAATCTTCACAACTGACGAAAAGGTTGGTCAAGGTTTACCACTATTCATGCCTAAGGGAGCTAAGATATTCCAAACTCTTCAAAGATGGATTGAAGATGAAGAAGAAAGAAGAGGCTATGTTTTAACTAAGACTCCTTTCATGTCTAAAAATGATTTATTTAAAGCTTCAGGACACTGGGATCACTATAAAGATGGAATGTTTGTTTTAGGTGACGAAATACAAGATACTGAAGTTATGGCATTAAGACCAATGACTTGTCCATTCCAATTTACAGTATACAATGCAGAACAACACAGCTACAGAGACCTTCCAATCAGATATGCTGAAACTTCTACTCTATTTAGAAAAGAAGCTTCAGGAGAAATGCATGGTCTTATAAGAGTAAGACAATTTACATTATCTGAAGGACATATAATCTGTACTCCTGAGCAATTAGAATCAGAATTTAAAGAAGTTATTGATTTAATTAACTATGTTATGAGTACTTTAGGAATTGATGGAGATATATCTTACAGATTCTCTAAATGGGACCCAAGCAACACTGAAAAGTACATCAATAACCCAGAAGCTTGGGAAGCTACTCAAAACCAAATGAGAACTATATTAGATCACTTAAATATAGATTATGTTGAAGCTGAAGGTGAAGCTGCATTCTATGGACCAAAGCTTGATATCCAATTCAAGAACGTTCACGGTAAAGAAGATACTATCATCACAGTTCAAATTGACTTTGCTTTAGGTGAAAGATTAGGAATGTCTTACATTGATAAAGATGGTAACAAGAAAACACCATTCGTTATTCATAGATCATCAATTGGCTGCTATGAAAGAACTATTGCTATGCTTATAGAAAAATATGCTGGTGCGTTCCCAACTTGGTTAGCTCCAGTTCAAGTTAAGGTATTACCTTTATCAGATAAGTACAATGACTACACTGCTAAAGTTGTAAGTGAATTAAGAAACAATGGAATCAGAGTTGAAGCTGACTACAGAACTGAAAAAATTGGTTATAAAATTAGAGAAGCTAGACTTGAAAGAGTTCCTTACATCTTCGTTGTAGGTGAAAAAGAGGAAGCTAACAACGAAGTTGCTGTAAGAAGCAGGAAGAACGGAGAAGAAGGTCCAATAGCTTTAAATACTATTGTTGCTAGAATATCTGATGAAATAGCTAAAAAAGAACGTTAATTTTAAACTTAATAATACATTTAATGCAACAAAAGTAGAGTTTCAATAACTTTAAATTATATAAAGGATGAGATTCAATATATCTGTATCTCATCCTTTAGGTTTTATTTTAATAATTCTCTAAGCTGAAATAATGATTTAATTTCATATGTAGGCTTAATATTTGTGTTATTAATATATTCATTTGGATTATACCAACATGTATCAATCCCTGCATTTATACCACCTTGTATATCTGAAGTAAGGCTATCCCCCACCATTAATACTTTTTTCTTATCATGATAATTTATCTGCTAATCTTCTAAATCTTTCTACCTTAAGCTTTTCCTGAGTTATAAGTCCCTCTTCAAATTCTCGCCAAATCTTTTTATTAATTTCATGATATATTTTAAAATGATAATTTTCATCATATTCTATTCCAATATCAATCATTGCTTTTCTAAAAGCTTCTCTCTCTGACTTTTTAAAGTCAAACAAAGTCTCATCTGCATCAAATAATATTACTTCATACTTCATTTCTTTACCTCCAGTATTTTCTTACTTTATTATTTCACCATAATAATTTATAATACTTTCTTCTTATAGAATAAAAAAAGGGGCTATTGCACTAAATAATTAGTGCACAGCTCATTTTTGTTAAAAAAATAAATCGAAAGTTTTATCAATTGAAACTTACTCAATTATACATATATAGAATTTATTCACAATATTTTTTTATAATTTTTTTTGTATTTATTATAAAATCAACTTTTATATCATGAAAATCACTTTCTATCCTTTCCAAAATCTGCTCTTCATAAGCTAAAGCTACCTTTTTTGCTTTAAAAATATTTTTTTCTAAATATTTATCGTAGTATCCACCACCATAACCTATTCTATTTCCATTTTTATCAAACGCCACTCCTGGCATTACAATTATATCAAAATCATTGGCTATTTTATCTTTATCCACATTTATAGGCTCTAATATTCCATAGTTGTTCACACTTAATTCAGTAATACTGTGGATTTTTACAGCTATCATTTCTTTTTTCTTCATATCTATTTTAGGTACATATATATTTTTCTTATCAATTATTGCTTTCTTAATAATTTCATGAGTATTTACTTCAGAACCAAAACTTACATATATAAATATATCTTTAGCTTTTTTGTATAAATCACTATTTATAAAAAGATTATATATAAGCTTATCCTTTAAGATTCTTTTTTCATTACTCATATTATTTCTCATATTTAATATTTCTTTTCTTACTAACTTTTTTTCCATATTTACCCTCTCATTTTATGCAAATAAAATTACATTCAATAATTACCATATCCTTTTCTCTATAAGCAATCCAGTTAGTGCTTGTCCTACCCTTCCAAAACTATTAGTCAAATATTCGTACTCAATATCCCTAAATATATAATTATATCAATTAAACCATGAATATAGCTACGCTAATTCAACTACTAATAATTCATTTAGAATTTAACTAGGTTTTATATTAGCTATAAACCTACTTAGTCAACGAAGTGTTTAATTAGCGTAGCATTAACTTCTAAAATAATTTAGAATTTTGGAACAAAGGTGTTGCACTCTGTCTTAGAAACAGATGAAACTGGGCCTCCAGCTATACTTATTGACTCTGCTCCGCACATTCCTAGCTCATTGTATACACAATTTACAGCTTCACAATTAACTGGCATAGCAGCCTTTGGTTCTTCTGCACTATTTAAAAATTCCTTTGTTTTTTCAATAAAGCTTTCACAACATGTAGTTTCACTTACAAAAGCTTGACTTCCACCTACTTGTATACCATCTTTACAACAAAGACTATTCTTATTATGACCACAAGTAGTAACATTACACATTAAATTTGGCATAAAATCACTCCTATTCATTACTAAATTCCACCTATTTATTTTTACAATTTCTTTCTTTATTTATACATAAATCAGTCTTTTAATGTTTTTCTTTATTTTTTCTGTATATTAGATTAAAATTATTATTAATAGTAAACTATGTTAATAGGGTAAATTTATATATTTTTACTTAATTAATAAATAAACTTTGAGCGAGGTAAAACAATGTCAAATGAAATTAATTCTTCTAATTTTATAAGAAATATAATCATTAATGACTTAGAGAGTGGAAAACATAATGAGATAATCACTCGTTTCCCACCAGAGCCAAATGGTTATTTACATATAGGTCATGCAAAATCTATATTATTAAACTTTGGTTTAGCTGAAGAATTCCATGGTAAAACACATTTAAGATTTGATGATACTAACCCTGTAAAGGAAGATACAGAATATGTTGAATCTATTAAAGAAGATGTTAAATGGTTAGGTGGAAATTGGGATGCTTTATTCTTTGCATCTGATTACTTTGATACTATGTATGAAAAAGCTGTTCTTTTAATTAAGAAAGGATTAGCTTATGTATGTGATCTTACTCCAGAAGAAGCAAAAGCATATAGAGGATCATTAACTGAACCTGGTAAAGAAAGCCCATATAGAAATAGATCAATTGAAGAAAACCTAGATTTATTCGAAAGAATGAAAAATGGTGAATTCAAAGATGGAGAAAAAGTTCTTAGAGCTAAAATAGATATGGCTTCTCCAAACCTTAATATGAGAGATCCAATAATCTATAGAATTGCACATGCAACTCACCATAATACAGGAGACAAATGGTGTATCTACCCAATGTATGACTTTGCTCATCCATTAGAAGATGCTATAGAAGGAATTACTCACTCTATTTGTACGTTAGAATTTGAAGATCATAGACCTCTTTATGACTGGGTTGTAAGAGAATGTGAAATGGAATGTGTTCCTAGACAAATTGAATTTGCTAGATTAAACATGACCAACACAGTTATGAGTAAAAGAAAGCTTAAGCAATTAGTAGATGAAGGTGTTGTTGATGGCTGGGATGATCCAAGAATGCCTACTATTTCTGGTCTTAGAAGAAGAGGATGTACTCCTGAAGCTTTAAGAAACTTCTGCTCAGCTATAGGTGTTGCTAAAGCAAACTCAACAGTTGATTCTCAAATGCTTGATTACTTTGTAAGAGAAGACTTACAAATGAAAGCACCAAATGCTATGGCTATCCTAAATCCTTTAAAATTAGTTATCACTAACTATCCTGAAGGACAAACTGAAATGCTAGAAGTAAGCAATAATGCAAAAGATGAATCTTTTGGTAAAAGATTAGTTCCTTTCTCAAGAGAATTATACATTGAACAAGAAGATTTCATGGAAGTTCCAATAAAAAAATACTTTAGATTATTCCCAGGAAATGAAGTTAGATTAATTGGTGCATATTTTGTTAAATGTACTGATGTAATCAAAGATGAAAATGGTAATGTAATTGAAGTTCATTGTACTTACGATCCAGAAACTAAGAGTGGTTCAGGATTTACAGGCAGAAAAGTAAAAGGAACTATCCACTGGGTAGATGCTAAAAATGCTGTTCCTGCTGAATTTAGATTATATGAACCATTAATCTTAGATGCTGCAGAAGAAAATGAAGGAAAACACTTCTTAGAACAAATAAATCCTCATTCAATAGAAATATTAGACGGATTTATTGAGCCAATAGCTATTAAGAATGCTAAACCTCAAGATAAGTTCCAAATGGTAAGAAACGGTTTCTTTAATGTTGATCCTAAATATACTACAGCTGAAAAGTTAGTTTTCAATAGAATAGTATCTTTAAAATCTTCTTTTAAACTTAATAAATAAGTGGAGAATTATCTCCACTTATTTTCTATATTTATTCTATCTTCATAAAAACCATAATCATCACTATAATCATTTAAAAAATTTGTATCACAATCTATGTCCCAATTATTTGCTCGTATATTATTAAGCTTCAATAATGCACTTTTCTTTATGCCTTTCTTTTCATTAGTCATCTTTCTTATTCTTCTCCTTTCTAATTTTTAGTTATATATAGTTTTAGTTTTTCTACTATTTTTATTCATTTAAAAAATGAGCTACATGAAGCTTTTCTTTCCAATAATAGTTTATTGGTTGAAAACTTCACATAACTCACTTATAAAATGGTATTTTTCTGTCCAAGTCTCTTTACTTATTTATGCTCTTCGTTACATTCACATACACAACTTCCTCTGCTGGCAGTTGTCCATTGATTATTTGTCGCACTCTTTTTTGCCTTTTGGCCGCATCCGCAACCATGGCCCTCCACTGATGTTGATGACAGTTCATGATTACAGTGACATTTTTTAGATTTGCTCATACTTTTGCCCTCCTATAAACTATCTTTTATTTTTGCAATACTATAGCCAGTCCAAAAACTCTAGTTATAGCATTGCTCATTAAATTTTCTATTCAGTTGTTAAGACTCTTAGGACTATCGACTAAAGCAACATCCTATCCTTAAGTCATTACTATTGTGTGCTTTTTAGACAAACTCTATACCTGATTTTATTATGAAGAACAGTAATTAATTAGATACTTATGAAATATGAGTGATTAAAGATTAAGTTTGGAACAAACCTTTATTAATTATAAATTTAAAAACTTGTTGAATCTTTCTCTAACTTTTTCTTCACCCATAATTTGCATTATAGTATAAAGGTCTGGAGTATTTGTTCTATGTGCTAAAGCAGTTCTTACAGCACCAGCAACATCAGAAATCATTCCTTTATAATTTTCTGGGTTTGCTTTATATTCTTTTCTATTAGCACAGTATCCAAGCTCAGCTCCTATTACTTTTAATTCTTCAAACCATTCTTCTTGGCTTCCAACATTAAATGTAAATTTTTTAGCATATTCTTCAATTATAGCCTTAGCATTTTCTAATGATAAAGTCTTTGGTAATTCTACTTGCTCTACAGTTTCCTTGTAGAATAATTCATCAAAGAAGTAGAATATCTTATCTTTAACTTCATCCCACTTTGCAAAGTCTTTTCTTGGTTTTGGGCCTTCTTTATCTATATTAAATATTTCTCTTGCCATAGCTTCATTTGAAGTTACTAAGTTATACATTTCTTCATCATATTGTTTAGCCCATGCAGTATATTGTTCATATACTTTGTCTGCTGACATTCTAGCTATAACATCTTTAGAAACGTCATTTAATTTAACTAAATCAAATAATGCTCCACTCTTACTCATTTTATCTAAATGAACAACAAACTCATGGTAATCAGCACATGGATTTTCAGCTCTCCATTCTTCATAACTTGAATTAACTATGTTTAATAAGTATTCAATAACACATACTACTGGATATCCAACTTCATTGTAGTAAGAAACAGCTGCTTCAGCATCTTTTCTCTTAGAAAGTTTTCTCTTAGATCCACCTTCTTGTTTCATTATTGTTGGAATATGAGCATAGTTTGGTCTTTCAAATCCTAATACTTCAAATAATTGAACGTGTATTGGAAGTGATGATAACCACTCTTCTCCTCTTATTACATCTGTAGTTCTCATTAAATAATCATCTATAGCATGTGCAAAGTGATATGTTGGAAGTCCATCACCTTTTATAAGAACAACATCTTGATTGTTTTCAGGGAATGATATATCACCTTTAATTAAATCATGAAATTCTACTCTATTTTCAATATTTCCTGGTGATTTTAATCTTAATATATAACTTTCACCATTGTTTATTCTTTCAATAGCTTCTTCTTCAGTTATATTTCTGTATTTAGCATATTCTCCATAGTATCCTGGAGTTATTTTATTAGCTATTTGTTCTTCTCTTAAAGCAGCTAATTCTTCTGGAGTACAAAAATCTGGATATGCTAAACCTTTTAATAATAAATCTTTAGCAAAAGTTCTATATATTTCAGCTCTTTCACTTTGTCTGTATGGACCATATTCACCTTTTGAAGTTTCTTGGCCAGTCATTCCTTCACTGAAGTCCATTCCAAAATTGTGCATAGTTGTAATTGTATCTTCAATGGCACCTTCAACTTCTCTTTTTTGATCTGTATCTTCTATTCTTAAATAGAAAACACCTTCACTTTGACTTGCTAATCTTTCATTAATTAATGCAGCAAAAACTCCTCCTATATGTTGGAATCCTGTTGGTGATGGTGCATATCTAGTTACTCTAGCACCTTCTTTTAAGTTTCTCTTTGGGTATTTTGCTATATAATATTCTCTATCATGTTCAACATTAGGAAATATTATTTCAGCTAATTTTTCAAATGACATAATGTTATTCTCCTTATCTTTTTTTTGTTAAAATATAAAAAAGTCTTTCATCCCATTAAAATATAGGACGAAAGACTTACTTCCGCGTTACCACCTAAATTGGTTAATAAAAATTAACCCACTCAAATACTTATTTAATTTTATTGCTCCAAGGTTTCCTTCAATAATTTTAAATTTTAGGCTCACACCATTCCTAAATCGCTTTAAATTAAACTTCTATTTACTGCTCCTCTTCAGCGCAATTACTATTATCATTTTTTGCAAATTACAGATTAATTATACAGATTCAAATTATTATTGTAAAGTATTTCTCTTATGTATAAAACTCTTAATATATATTTTAATAATCAAAAATAAATTGAGCTTAAACTATCTCTGTTATTGATAATTTAAGCTCAATTTTTATAAACAAAACTCTATCTTATAGCAAAATATATTACAAATAATAGTGCTAATACATACATTACTGGATGAACTTTTTTAGTTTTTCCTTTAAATATCATCAAAATAACATATGTTAAAAATCCGCAAGCAATTCCTTCACCAATGCTATATGTTAATGGCATTAATAAAATAGTTAAGAATGATGGAATAGCTATTTCTGATCTTTCCCATTCTATTTCCTTAAGTGATGAACACATTAATGATCCAACTATAATAAGTGCTGGAGCTGTAACTGCTGAAGTTATTACTGTAAGTAATGGTGAGAAGAATAATGATACTAAGAATAATCCTCCAACTACTACACTGGAAAATCCTGTTTTTGCTCCAACAGAAGCTCCTGATAATGATTCAACATATGATGTTGTATTAGTTGTACCCAATATTGATCCTATACATGTAGCAATTGAGTCAGCTAACAATGCTTTTGAACCATTTTCTATAGAACCATCTTTTTTAAGAAGTCCAACCTTTGAACCGACAGCCACTAATGTTCCTGCTGTATCAAAGAAATCCATAAATAAGAAAGTAAATATTACTAGAATCATTTCTGGATTAAATATATTGCCTAAGTTCTTAATAGCAGCTCCAAAAGTAGGTGCCATTGATGGTGGCATTGATATTACTGATGTTGGTATATCAATAAGTCCTGTTATCATACCCACAATTGCTGTTAACCCCATACCTAAGAAGATTGCTATTTTAGAACCTCTAACCATAAATATTGAAATTGCAATAACACCAAATATAGAAAGTAAAACTGTAGGATCTGTTAAATCACCAAGACCTACAAAAGTTGCTGAATTAGCTACTACTATTCCTGCATTTTTTAATCCTATAAAAGCAATGAATAATCCTATTCCTGCACTTACTGCAAACTTTAAGTTAGTTGGTATAGCTTTAATAATCATTTCTCTTAAACCAGTTGCTGATATTATTAAAAATATAATTCCTGAAGCTAATACACCTGATAGTGCTATCTCCCACTTAATACCCATTCCTAAACATACACTATATGCAAAGAATGCATTTAAACCAACACCTGGTGCTAATCCCATTGGAAAATTCGCGAATATTCCCATTATTAGTGTTCCTAAAGCTGCTGCAAGTCCTGTAGCTACAAATACACTCCCTTGTGGCATACCAGCCTCTGCAAGTACACTAGGAATTAAGAATAACGCATAAGCCATTGTTAAAAATGTAGTTATACCACCTATGGTTTCACTTTTAAAATTTGTTTCTTTTTCTTTGAATTTGAAATAGTTTGATAAGAATTCCATCGTTTGTTCCTCCATGCATTTTCTTTACAACCGAATATCGCATGATATGAGGAAAAAGATATGTATTATATTAATAGAATTTATACTGTATGTACTTATATATAAATATTAAATCCATATCGTAGTCAAATCATTTATGGTGATTTGGTAGAGACTCCCGGACCATATTTCCGGCATTATACGAACATTCGATTGTAATTTACTATAAAACATATGATAATATATTTTTTACAGCTTGTCTACTTGTAATTTTATACTTTTATTACTTTATGTGAAAAAAGCATTAGATGTTAAATATATTTTAAAATTCTAATGACTTTTTACATGATAATTTCTTATATTATTTATTATAATTAGTATTCTTTATACTTCTTATGTTTTTCTTTTTCTATCTTTTTTTCTTTAATCCTACTTACTATAGCCCATATTATCATTGCTATTGATCCTATAGCTGTAAGTATCCAAAACCCAACGTATAATATAATCATCAATGTTATATTCAAAATAAATTACTCCTTTTTATTCCACTACTACTGCTGTACCATAAGCTACCATTTCTGCTGCTCCTGCTGCTATAGCAGAAGACATTAACTTCATTCCTATAATTGCATTAGCTCCCATAGCTTCTGCCTCATCAGCCATTCTTCCAATAGCTATTTGTCTTGCTTCTGTAAGCATATCATTATATCCTGACATTTCCCCACCTACAAGATTTTTAAAAGAAGCAGTTATATCACGTCCAATGTTTTTACATCTTACAGTACTTCCTTTTACTAATCCTTTAACTTCTTTAATTTCTTTTCCTGGAACATTTTCTATTGTTAATATTATCATAATCATTACCCCTTTATACATTGTTTAAATAACTCTTTAAGAGTTATTTAATAATATTTAATATGATAATATACTATATCTTAAAAATTGTCAATAATCTTTTTCCAGTTTTTATTTAAAATAAAAAAGGGACTGTCGCACTATGAACAGACTGAACAGACCCTTCTCACTTTAATTTTTAATTATTAATTATTAATCTAATTTCTTACTGTCTATCCAAGACATCATTTCTCTAAGCTCTTTACCTACTTTTTCTATTGGATGCTCTGCTTCCATTCTTCTCATAGCATTAAATGTAGGTCTACCAACTTGATTTTCAAGAAGCCATTTCTTAGCAAAAGTACCATTTTGAATTTCAGTTAAAACTTGTTTCATTTCCTTCTTAGTTTCATCAGTAATTATTCTGCTTCCAGTTACATAATCACCATATTCAGCTGTATCAGAAATTGAATATCTCATGGCAGCCATACCACCTTGATACATTAAATCTACAATAAGCTTCATTTCATGCATACATTCAAAATAAGCATTTTCTGGTGCATATCCTGCTTCAACTAAAGTTTCAAAACCAGCCTTAATTAAAGCTGTGATTCCTCCACAAAGAACTGCTTGTTCACCAAATAAATCTGTTTCTGTTTCATCTTTAAATGTAGTTTCAAGAACACCAGCTCTAGCTCCACCTATACCATTTGCATAGGCTAATGCTAAATCCTTAGCCTTTCCTGAATAATCTTGCTCTACAGCTATTAAACATGGAACACCAGATCCTTCGGTATAAGTTCTTCTTACCATATGTCCTGGTCCTTTTGGAGCTATCATAAATACATCAACGTTTGAAGGAGGTACTATTTGCTTAAAGTGAATATTAAATCCATGAGCAAATACTAAAGCATTTCCATCTTCCAAGTATGGTTCAATTTCTTCTCTATATAATTTTGCTTGCTTTTCATCTGGTACTAATATAATTATAATATCAGCATTTTTAGCTGCCTCTGAAGTTGTAGTAACTTCTAATCCTGCTTCTTTTGCCTTATTCCATGATTTGCTCCCTTCATATAATCCTACAATTACATCTACTCCACTTTCATGTAAATTTAATGCATGGGCATGTCCTTGGCTACCAAAACCAATTACTGCTATTTTCTTTCCTTGCAATAATCCTAAATTTGTATCATTCTCATAAAACATCTTTGCCATTTTTATACCCTCCAATTTATAATTTAATATCTTCTTTACTGATAATTTCATTTATTGGTGCCCCTGGTGCAACCATTGGTAACACCATATCATCACTATTAATTTTGTAATCTATAATTACAGGTCCATCAGTGGCTAATGCTTTTTCTAATATCTCCTGTAACTCTTCTGGCTTTTCTACCCTAAAACCAGTTCCTCCAAAAGCTTCTGCCAATTTTACAAAATCAGTTGCTCTATTTAATGTTGTTTCAGCATATCTGCCTTCATAAAACAAGCTTTGCCATTGTCTGACCATTCCTAAAGCATTATTATTCATCACTATTACTTTTACAGGAAGCTTAAAATTAACTGCTGTGGCAAATTCATTGCAATCCATACCAAAGCTACCATCTCCAGCAATATTGAATACTACAGCCTTAGGATTTCCCATTTGTGCACCAATGGACGCACCCATTCCAAATCCCATAGTTCCAAGTCCACATGAACTTATAAATGTCCTTGGCTTATAAAATTTATAATTTTGAGCTGTCCACATTTGATGTTGTCCAACTTCTGTGGTAATAATAAAATTACCATTATTCATTTTATTTAATAAAGTAAATAAATATTCTGGTGTAAGTACTCCTTCTTTCACTACTTCCTTATTATTTAATGTTTTAAGTTCATTCATTTTATTTATCCATGCTATATTTTCTTTTTCATTTATCATAGGAAATAACTTTTTTATAACTTCCTTTATATCACCTACAATATATGAATCTACTTTAACGTTTTTATTTATCTCTGTAGGATCTATATCTATTTGGATTATTTTAGCATTCTTTATATGGTTTTTATGACTTATTACCCTATCACTAAATCTTGCTCCTAAAGCAATAATCAAATCACAACTGGTAGCCAAAAGATTTGAAGCTTTAGTACCATGCATTCCAATCATTCCTGTATATAATCTATGATCATTAGGAATAGAGCCTATTCCCATAAGACTGGTTGCAACTGGTGCGTTTATTTTTTCTGCCAAAGCTAAAACTTCTTTTTCTGCATTTGAACTTAATATTCCTCCTCCTGCATAAATAAAAGGATTCTCACTCTCATTGATTAATTGTGCAAACCTCTCTAGAGAGTTTATATTTATATGCTGTAAACTTTTTTTTCTATTTTTAGGCTCCATCGTTATATAATTATACTTTTCTGCTGTTATATCCTTAGGTATATCAATAAGTACTGGACCATGACGTCCTGATGAAGCAATATAAAAAGCTTCATTAATTATTTTTTGTAGATCCTTTATATCTTTAACTATATAATTATGCTTAGTTATAGGCATTGTAATACCTGTAATATCCACTTCTTGAAAACTATCTTTGCCAAGTAAAGGCCTCGTAACATTACCTGTAATTGCAACCATTGGTGTTGAATCCATATAAGCTGTAGCAATTCCTGTAACCAAATTTGTTGCTCCAGGCCCTGATGTTGCTATACATACACCGACCTTACCTGTTGATCTAGCATATCCATCAGCTGCATGAGCTGCACCTTGTTCATGGCAAGTTAAAATATGCCTTATTTTATCGTTTTTCTTAAATAATGCGTCATATATATTTAAAACTGCCCCACCTGGATAACCGAATACAGTATCAACGCCATTATCTATCAGCGAATTCACCAAAATTTCAGCACCAGTCAATAACACATAAATCGCCCCCTTTTTAATTAAACGACAATCTAATTAACACTTCGTTAATGAATGCTGACTCTAATGAGTGTAACAAAATTTACTGTTTAATTATTTATAAACTGCTCCTGTGTTTGCTGAACTTACTAGCTTAGCATATCTTGCAAGATATCCCTCCTTAATTTTAGGTTCAACTTTTACAAGATTCTTCCTTCTTTCTTTTAATACATCTTTATTAACTAATAATTCTAACTTACCACTATTTATATCTATGGAAATTATGTCACCATTTTCTACTAGAGCAATTACTCCACCTTCTGCTGCTTCTGGAGATACATGTCCTATTGATGCTCCCCTTGTGGCTCCACTAAATCTTCCATCTGTAATAAGTGCAACCGATTTATCAAGTCCCATTCCTGATATAGCAGATGTTGGTGAAAGCATTTCTCTCATACCAGGTCCACCTTTTGGTCCTTCATATCTTATTACAATAACATCTCCTGCCACTATCTTATTATTAAATATAGCTTCTACAGCTTCCTCTTCTGAATCAAATACTTTAGCTGGCCCTTGATGAACTAACATTTCAGGAAGTACTGCTGATCTCTTTACTACAGCTCCATCCACTGCTAAATTTCCTCTTAATACAGCTATGCCACCTGTTTTGCTATATGGTCTTTCCACATGCTTTATTACATCATAATTCAATACTTTTTTATCTTTAACATTTTCACCTATGGTCTTTCCTGTAGCTGTAATACACTCTAAATCTATTAAATCTTTTTTACTTAATTCATTAATAACTGCAGATATTCCACCAGCTTCATATAAATCTTGAATATGAATATTCGATGCTGGTGCTAACTTACAAATATTAGGAACTTTTGATGACATTTCATTAATAATATCTAAATTCATTTGTAGTTTTGCTTCATTTGCTATAGCTGTTAAATGTAATACACTATTGGTTGAACATCCTAAAGCCATATCTACAGCAAGTGCATTTTTAATTGATTTTTCATTTACTATATCTCTTGGTTTTATATTATTTTTTAATAAATTCATAACTGCCATTCCAGCATACTTCGCAAGTATTATTCTTTCTGAATATACAGCTGGAATAGTTCCATTGCCTGGAAGCCCTAATCCTAAAACTTCTGTAAGACAATTCATTGAATTAGCTGTAAACATTCCTGAACATGAACCACATGTTGGACATGACTTACTTTCCAATTCTTTTAATTCTTCTTTAGTCATTTTTCCACTTTCCACAGAAGCAACTGCTTCAAATAGTGTTGATAATGATACTGCCTCACCTTTATATTTACCTGCTAACATTGGCCCTCCACTAACAAATACTGAAGGTATATTAAGCCTTAATGCAGCCATTATCATTCCTGGTACAATCTTATCGCAATTAGGAATAAATACTAACGCATCAAAACCATGAGCTTTTACCATACACTCAACACTATCTGCTATTAACTCTCTTGTAGCCAATGAATACTTCATACCTTCGTGACCCATAGCTATTCCATCACATACTCCTATGGTTGGAAATACTAATGGAGTTCCTCCACTGATAAGTACACCTTTTTTAGTTGCTTCAACAATCTTGTCTAAATTAATATGTCCAGGTATTATATCATTTTGTGATGTTACTATTCCTATAAGTGGTCTTTCTAGTTCCAGATCACTTAATCCTATTGCTTTAAAAAGAGCTCTATGAGGTGCTCTTGCTATCCCCTTCTTAACCATATCACTTCTCAATTATATTCACCTCTATATCTTGCTTAATCTTTCAATAACTAGCTGTCCCATTTTTCTTGTACCAACGAGTCTTGTACCTTCACTATAAATATCCTTAGTTCTATAACCATCTTCCAATACTTTAACTACAGAGTTTTCAATGGCTTGGGCTTCTTCTTCTAAATCTAAGCTATATCTAAATATCATAGCTACCGATAATATTGTTGCTAAAGGATTAGCTATATCCATACCTGCAATATCTGGTGCTGAACCATGAATAGGTTCATACATTCCAAGCTTTCCCTTACCTAAAGATGCTGATGGCAACATTCCTATAGACCCTGTTATCATTGAAGCTTCATCTGATAAAATATCTCCAAACATATTTGAAGTAACTATCACATCAAATTGTGCCGGATTCCTCACAAGCTGCATTGATGCATTATCTATATACATATGATTTAGTTCTACTTTCTTATATTCCTTAGAAACTTCAATTACTGTTTCTCTCCATAGCCTTGAACTTTCTAAAACATTAGCCTTATCAACACTGGTTACCTTCTTATTTCTCTTCATGGCAGTTTCAAAAGCAATCTTAGCAATTCTTCTTACTTCTTCTTTATTATATTTTTCTGTGTCAAAAGCAGCTTCTACACCATCTTCAAGAAATCTTCCACGGTTACCAAAATAAATTCCTCCTGTCAGTTCTCTTACTACAGCTATATCTATTCCATCATTAATTAGTTCTTCTTTTAATGGTGATGCTATTTTTAAAGGATTATACAAAAGAGCTGGTCTTAAGTTACAGTAAAGGTTTAATCCTTCCCTTAAACCAAGTAAAGCTTGTTCTGGTCTTACTTTAGCAGTAGTATTATCCCATTTATACCCTCCTACAGCCCCAAGTAATACCGCATCACTACTTTGACAAATCTTTAATGTTTCATGTGGCAAAGGGACTCCCACTTCATCAATGGCACATCCCCCTGCTAAAGCGTATTTTATTTCAAATTTATGATTAAATTCTTCTCCAATTTTATCTAATATAAGTATAGCTTCTCTAACAACTTCTGGTCCTATACCATCTCCTGGTATTGCTACTATTCTATAATTCATAAAAAAAGCCCCCTTTTTTAAATGAAAAATAAATAATTAAAATGAAAAATTTTATTATTCATTATTCTAATTTTTCATTTTAAATTTTTAATGTAATTAATAAGTCCATTGCTATTGATAATGTTTTGCATGAATTCTGGAAAAGGTTCTCCTTTGTAGTTTTCATTTTTAGTAATATTTTTGATTACTCCACTGCTAAAATCTATTTCTAATTCATCTCCATCTTCTATTGCTTTTGCCGCTTCATCACACTCAATAATAGGCAATCCTATATTTATTGAATTTCTAAAAAATATCCTAGCAAAAGTAGATGCTATTACACAGCTTATTCCACTTGACTTTATAGCTAGCGGTGCATGTTCTCTAGATGAACCACAACCAAAATTCTTTTTTGCTACAATTATATCCCCATTATTAACTTTCTTTGTAAAATCTTTATCTATATCTTCCATACAGTGGCTTGCCAGTTCACTATGATCTGCTGTATTTAAATATCTTGCTGGTATTATTACATCTGTATCTACATTATCACCATATTTAAAGGCTCTGCCTCTTGCTTTCATTTAATAACCCCCATTTTACAACAATTCTGGATTTGCTATCTTACCTCTAATTGCTGAAGCTGCTGCAACTGCTGGACTTGCTAAGTATACCTCAGATTCCACATGCCCCATTCTTCCAACGAAATTTCTATTAGTTGTTGATACTGCTCTTTCTTCCTTTGCCAATATACCCATATACCCCCCTAGACATGGGCCACAAGTTGGCGTAGAAACTACAGCACCTGCTTCTATAAAATCCTTTATGAGTCCTTCTTTCATAGCTTCAAGATATATATTTTGTGTTCCTGGGATAATGATGCATCTTATACCCTTATGAACCTTTTTGCCTCTTAATATCTTTGCTGCTATCCTTAAATCTGAAAGTCTTCCATTAGTACATGATCCAATAACAACTTGGTCTATCTTTACTTCTCCAACTTCATCAATAGTCCTTGTGTTATCTGGCAAATGTGGAAATGATACTGTTGGCCTTATCTTTGATAAATCAATTTCATAAACAGCTTCATATTCAGCATCTTCATCTGCATTAAACTCCATCCACTCTTTTTTAGAGTGTTCTTTCATATATTCTATGGTTTTTTCATCTACTGGAAATATTCCATTTTTTCCTCCAGCTTCTATAGCCATATTACATATAGTAAACCTATCATCCATTGAAAGATATTTTATCCCTTGGCCTTCAAATTCCATAGACTTATATAATGCACCATCTACTCCTATTTCCCCAATTATATGAAGTATTATATCTTTTCCACTTACCCATTTTCCTGGTTTACCATTTAGTATAAACTTAATAGCTGATGGAACTTTAAACCAACATTTCCCTGTAGCCATACCTGCTGCCATATCTGTTGAACCTATTCCCGTTGAAAAAGCACCTAATGCCCCATATGTGCAAGTATGTGAATCAGCCCCTATAACTACATCACCTGCAACCACAAGTCCTTTCTCTGGCAATAAACAATGTTCTATGCCCATCTGCCCAACTTCGAAATAATTACTAATCTTTTTATTCTTTACAAATTTCCTCACTAATTTACACTGCTCTGCTGCCTTTATGTCCTTATTAGGTGTAAAATGATCTGGCACAATAGAAATTTTATCCCTATGAAAGACATTATCTAAGCCTAATTTTTCAAACTCATTAATAGCTACAGGCGAAGTTATATCATTGCCTAAAATCATATCTAATTCTGCTTCAATAAGTTGTCCACTTCTAACGCTTTCTAACCCTGCATGCTTAGCTAAAATTTTCTGTGTCATGGTCATTGCCATATTATTGCCCCCTTTTTCACTTATTATTTATCTCAGCTCTTTTTTCAGCATCAGCACTTACCTTGATTAACACTAACTCTCTATAAACTGAA
The DNA here is from genome assembly GCF_000436575.1 of Clostridium sp. CAG:265. Lineage (NCBI taxonomy): Bacteria > Bacillati > Bacillota > Clostridia > Eubacteriales > Clostridiaceae > Clostridium > Clostridium sp. CAG:265. The sequence goes on along the minus strand of NZ_FR886611.1, from coordinate 46,309 downwards.
TTATTATACTACTTTATAACTTACACCGCCGTAACTTTTTTATATTATTTTAATGTATTGTAAAAATTTTACTCTTTATTCTATAGCAAAGTCAATAATATTAGCTTTTTTTTTCATTTTATTAATATCTAGCAAAAAGATTTTATTATTATTAATAGTTTGTTAAAAAATAAAGACTATTCTTAACTCTTTATCATCGCAACATCTCTAATTTTATTTTATTAATAATCATTTTCATATTTTATTATTATTTTAAAAATACTCTTTTCTACAATTTTTCATACTTTACAATAAAAATATTATCATGTAAATTTATATGTAAAAAAAAGCGAAAGTAGAATTTTCTACTTTCACTTTCTAATATTTTTATATTTTACTTAATATTAAATTAGCTATACTATGAGCCATTTCGTTAATTTCTTCTTGATTTTCGCCTTCAAGCATAACTCTAACTAATGGTTCTGTTCCAGAAGGTCTTATAAGCACCCTTCCTACTCCATTTAATCTATCTTCAACTACTTTTATAGCTTCTACTACTTCTTCATCTTCTAAATATATATTTTTCATATGATTAGGTACTTTTGCATTTACTAATACTTGTGGTAGCTCCTTCATTATGCTTGCAAGCTCACTTAAAGTCTTATTCTTTTCTTTAACAACTTCTGCCACTTTTAATGCTGTAACTAATCCATCACCAGTAGTATTATGGTTTAAGAATATAATATGACCTGATTGTTCTCCTCCAAGAACATATCCATCTTTTAACATTTCTTCAAGAACATATCTATCTCCAACTTTAGTTTTAAATGTTCTTATTTCCTCTGCTTTACAAGCAATGTCTAATCCTAAATTACTCATTACTGTAACAACTAAAGTATCATCTTTTAATTGTCCTTTTTCTTTTAAAGCCTTTGCACAAATAGTTAATATAAAATCTCCATTAACAAGGTTTCCATTTTCATCCACTGCTAAGCATCTATCTGCATCTCCATCAAAAGCAAATCCTATATCACATCTTTCTTTAACTACATATTCCATTAAAGCTTCCGGATGAGTAGATCCACATTTTTCATTAATATTTGTTCCATCTGGAGTATTATTGATTACATGCACTTCTGCTCCTAAGCTTTTAAAAGCTTTTACTGCAACTTCATAAGCTGCTCCATTAGCACAATCTAAAGCAACTTTTAATCCTGCAAGTTCAGTTGCTATAGTTGATTTAGCATGTTCCATATATTTATTTATGCCTTCTGCTTCAAAGTGGCATTTTCCTAAATCTTTTCCTATTGGACTAGGTACCCCTACAAATCCATCTTCTATTGTTTTTTGTATCTTATCTTCTAATTCATCCGATAACTTATACCCTCTATTATCAAAGAACTTTATACCATTATATTCAACAGGATTATGAGAAGCTGAAATCATTACTCCTGCATCTGCATTGTACTCTCTAGTTAAATATGCAACTGCTGGTGTTGGAACTACACCTATCATCACTGCTTCTGCTCCAACTGAAAGAATCCCAGCTACTAATGCTGCTTCTAGCATATCTCCTGATACTCTTGTATCTTTTGCTACTAATATTTTTGGTTTATGAGTTCCTTCTGTTAATACAAAAGCTCCTGCTCTACCTAAATTATATGCTAATTCTGATGTTAGCTCAGTATTAGCTATACCTCTAACACCATCTGTACCAAATATTCTACTCATACAAATACCTCTACTTATCTTATCTATTTAATATAATTAACAAATATCGATTTTTACTACAATAATTATTGTAGCTATTATAGTATATATCCTATGCAATTTTTTTACAAGAATCTAACTACTTACTTTTTGGATAAAGCCTATCTAGCACTAGATTATAGCCTTCCTCTCCATAATTTAAACACTTATTAACTCTACTTATTGTTGCTGTACTAGCACCTGTAACTTCTGCTATTTCTGTATATACTTTCTTTTCCTTTAACATCTTTGCAACCTGCATTCTTTGCGCTAATGATTTTAATTCATTAATTGTTGCTATATCTTCAAAAAATTTATAACACTCATCTTCATTTTCTAATTTTAAGATAGCTTTAAATAATATATCTAATTCTTCTTTAAAATCTGTATTTTTAATGCTCATTATTCTCACTCCTAAATCAGCTTTTTTCAATATAATTTTATCACTTTAGCTTAATAAAGTTAAGTAATAAGCGCATTATTCTTCCTGGTTTTCATCAATATCCTCTGAAAAATCTTCATAACAGCTTAAAGTTGGTAATATCCACACTTCTCCAATGCCTTCATAAACATGTAGATATTCTTTTTCACTTATATCTGAATCGTTAAGATAATTATTAATTGATTCAATAGATACATCTATAGAACCACTTCTTAATACAGCAAAATCTCCATCTACTGTAAGCTTATCATTAAATAATTTGCATCTGACTATCTCACTTTCAGGAACATTCATAAGTAAAATAACAATTCCACTTCCACTAAGTTTTATTTGTAATTTATCCTTATCTAATAATTTTTCACCATCTTCAATATTGATTTTAATTGAATCTTCACATATATAAAATATATCCTCATCAACTATTATTTCTTCATCATATAATTCAATTAAAGAAAAATACTTAAATGATGGCTTAAAATACACTTCTCCTGTACCGCTTAAAGATATCTTTCCTGTCTTTTCTCCTATACCCAATAACCTTCTAGTTATGCTTGATGACTTAATCTTTTTATCCTTTATTCCAATATCACCTTTCATATAGCTTAATATTTCATTTTGTACCTTTATAGTGCTATTTTTTAAAATAACTTTAACTTGCCTCAATGCATCATTACAATCATATATATCCTTTGCCTGCTTAAAGCTTTTATAATTAGAATATCCCCCTATATCATTATATTGTAAAACTTGAAATAATGAATTCCCTATGCTTTGAAAAATAACTTCTGCCTTGCTTTTAGAAGTAATAGTTGTCTTCATATAACCACCCCTTCCTTAAGTATAGACACATTCCATCATTTTAATCTTTTCTCAAATAAAAAGAGCTTGAAAATCTAATTTTCAAGCATTATAAATTTATTTGTATTCTTTTGCTTCCTCTTCCCCACTTAATACTCTAATTCCACCTTGTGCTAACGCTAAAAGCTCATCCTCTCCTGGATATACTTTTACTGGTGCAATCCAACCTATGGCTTTTTTCAAATCATCTACTATAAATGGTGAGTATGCTATTCCACCAGTTAAAATTATTGCATCAACTTGGCCTTTTAGAACAGTAGACATAGCTCCTATCTCCTTTGCCACTTGATAAATAAATGCATCATATACTAATTTACATTTTTCATCTCCATTATTTTTCTTATCAATAACAGACTTTAAATCATTAGTTCCTAAATAAGCAACTACTCCACCTTTTCCTACTATCTTCTTATATACTTCATCCTTAGTATATTCACCACTAAAGCACATTTTAATTAGCTCTCCTGCTGGTACTCCTCCAGCTCTTTCAGGTGAAAATGGACCATCTCCATCTAAAGTGTTATTAACATCTATGACTCTACCATTTTTATGAGCACCTACAGAAACTCCACCACCCATATGAGTAACTACAAGGTTAAAGTCTTCATATCTTTTACCACTTTCTTTAGCAAACCTCTTAGCAACAGCTTTTTGATTTAAAGCATGGAATATGCTTATTCTTCTTAATTCTGGCACTCCAGATAATCTTGCTACATCGCTTAGTTCATCAACTACAACTGGATCAACTATAAAAGCTCTTACATCTGCTTGTTCTGCAATTTCTTGTGCTAATATTCCTCCTAAATTTGAAGCATGAGGTCCTTGCACCCCAATCTTTAAATCCTCAAGTAAAACCTTGTTTACTTCATAAGTCCCACTTGGAATTGGTTTTAAAAGTCCACCTCGCCCTATTACTGCATCTAAAGTGTTTATATCAAAATTATTTTCTCTTAAAACATTAAGGATTACTTCCTTCCTAAAATCCTTTTGAGAGTAAATAGTTTCAAATTGACCTATTTCTTCTGCACTATGCCTTAAAGTCTTCTCAAAAATTTGCTTTTCATCTTCATAAACACCAATTTTAGTTGATGTTGAACCTGGATTTATTATTAATAATTTAAATGCCATTTTTAATCCTCCCAAAAATTCTTATTTATTTTCAGCTACTAATGCAGCTAATACTATGGAATTAACCTTGGTTTCAAAGCTATCGGCTCTTGAAGTTAAAATTACTGGTGCTGATGTACCTACCAGTATTCCACCATTCTTAGTATGAGCAGTATAAGTTAATGTTTTATACATAACATTAGCTGTTTCAATATTAGGAAGTAACAATATATCTGCATTTCCTGCAACTGAGCCGCTTACCCCTTTATGTTCAGCAGCTTCAATTGATAAAGCATTATCTAATGCTAAAGGTCCATCAACTATACATCCTTTAATTTGCCCTCTATCACTCATCTTTGATAATAATGCTGCATCTACTGTTGCTTGCATATCTGGGTTAACAACTTCCACAGCACATATTGGAGCTACTTTTGGTGTTTGTATTCCACAAGCCTTTGCTACCACTACTGAATTTTTAATTATTTGAGCTTTATCCTTTAACTCTGGATAAGTATTAAATGCTGCATCTGTTAAAAGAATTAATCTATCAAATCCTTCTATTTCAAAAACAGCTACATGAGACATTAAACTTCCTGTTCTAAGTCCAACTTCCTTATTTAATACGCTTTTTAAAAACGTTGCTGTATCTACTAGACCCTTCATAAGCATATCTGCTCTTCCTATCGATACTAATTCAACTGCATGTAATGTCGCTTTCTTAGGTTCTTCTATATTTACTATTTCAAATTTATTTAAATCCATACCTATGTTCTTTGCTATTAAAGATATTTCTTCTTTATTTCCAACCAATATTGCATCAGCTATTCCTTTATCATTTGCTTCTTTAACAGCTTCTAGAACTGGCTCATCTTGTGCCACTGCTACTGCTAATTTTTTTCTCTGAATCCCCTTTAATTTTGATAATAAATCATCAAAATTCTTACTCATAATACACCTCTCATTTCTTATTCTATCCCTTTTATTATAAATTTTAGTATTTTTTATAATATTTAACAATTATATTTTATCAAACTTTATCATAAATTCCTAAATTTTCAGAAAACTTTCAGTTATTTTTTTCACATAAAAAAAACAATGAATCAATATGCTTGATTCATTGTAATTTTTTATTAAATATTTAGTTTGGTATATTTTCCTATGATATTTTCCGCAACCTTTATACCATCTACTGCCGCTGAAATAATTCCCCCAGCAAATCCTGCACCTTCTCCACAAGGATAAATACCTTCAATAGAAGTACTTTCAAAGTTTTCATTTCTTAGCATCCTTATAGGTGCTGATGTTCTTGTTTCCACTCCTGTAAGAACTGCATCATCCATGCCATAACCTTTAATTTTTCTATCAAAATTAACTATACCTTCTTTAATTGATTCAACAACGAAATCTGGCAGACATTCTCTCATATCTACAAGTTTATATCCTGGTTTATATCCTGGTGTTACAGAACCTATTTTAGTAGAAACTCTATCCCTCATAAAATCTCCTACAAGTTGTACAGGTGCATTATAATTAGCTCCACCTACCTTATAAGCAAGCTCTTCATATTTTCTTTGAAATTCTACCCCTGCTAAGACATGTTCGCTACCAAAATCTTCTGGATGTACTTGAACAACTAATGCTGAATTAGCATTTTCCAAATCTCTAGCATGATAACTCATTCCATTGGTAACAACTCTTCCCTCTTCTGAGGCTGCTGCTACAACTACTCCACCTGGACACATACAGAATGAATATACTCCTCTTTTACTTTCTTTGCATTGATAAGTAAGTTTATAGTCTGCAGCCTTTAATTTAGGATGATTATGGAACTTTCCATATTGACTCTTATTTATTAAATCCTGTGGATGCTCTATTCTTACGCCAATGGCAAAAGCTTTTTGTGTCATTTCAAGACCTGTTTCATAAAGCATTTCATAAGTATCTCTAGCACTATGTCCTAATGCTAATATCACAGCTTCACAAGGAATTTCTTCACCATTTACTATGATACTCTTAACTTTACCATTTTCCTTATTTATATATTCAAGTTTAGAAGAAAATCTTACTTCTCCACCTAATTTAATTATTTTTTTTCTTATATTCTTAACAACATCTTTTAAAATATCTGTACCAACATGTGGCTTTCCTAGATAAGCAATCTCTGCTGGTGCTCCACCTTTAACAAGCTCTGCTAATACATAATCACATCTTTTATCTTTTATTCTTGTAGTAAGCTTACCATCTGAAAAGGCACCTGCCCCCCCTTCTCCAAACTGTACATTAGATTCTAAATTCAACTTTCCTTCTGTCCAAAATCTATCCACAGTTTCACTTCTTTTATCCACATCTTCTCCACGTTCTATCACCAGTGGTTTATAACCTTTTTCTGCTAACATTAAAGCTGCAAATATACCTGCTGGCCCAAACCCCACTACTACAGGCCTATTATTAAGCTTTTCATTTCCTTCCTGAACATCTGGTTCATATTTTGTAGTATCTATTTTTACATCTTTATCATGTAATCTTTCCACAAGCTTTTCTTCATTTTTATGTTCTAATTCTACGGCATATGTAAGTCTTATATTATCTTTATTTCTAGCATCTAAGCTTTCCTTTATTATCTTAAAGTTTTTTATTTCATCAATAGATATCTTCAGCTTTTTACTAACTTTCCTTTTTAATATACTTATATCATCATCTAAGCTAAGTACTATATTATTAACTCTTATAGTCATAAAATCACCTTCTTAATTATTATTTTCTAATGTTAGACTATTTTATCATACCTCACATATTAATTAAACACTACGTTAATTAGTTAAGTCTATCATAGCTTTAGTTAATAAGTCACAAGCACTAAGTTAAATAGGCTTGTAGCTTACGCAAAACCTAACTAAGCTTTTCATTAGCCATTTATGAGCACTTAACTAAAGTTACATTAGCGAAACTCTACCTGCACTGTTTAACTAAAAAATAAAAAGCCCATCGGGGCTTTTTATCATCAATTCATAATTCATTATTAACTACTATTGAGCTAAAGTACTTTCTTCATTGGTAGTTGTTTCATTAAAGACACCTTCGCTATTTTCTTCTTTAGTTACATTTATTATTATGCTTTCAACACTGATTATTTCAACACCTTCAGCATCTCCTGTAATATTAACAGCTGGAGTCTCTGTATATTGTCCTGTATCAGTTATTGAAGATAAATCTATACTAGCTACTATATTTTCTATATTGATAGAATCTAGTTTATTCTTGCTACCTTTAAGTACAATTTTTACCTTGTCTGATGAAGCTGTCATATTAAAATCACTTGCTAAACCACTTGTAGTATATTCTACTTCAAATTCTCTTGTTACTTCATTTTCTTGGCTTTCCTTAGCTTCTTCTACTTCAATACTTACAGTAACATATGATATGCTTGCTTTTTCAATACCATCTGGAAAAATTAAATCAACTTTCATATTACTGTTTTTTGTTATTCTAGATAAATCAATAGCTTCTGTGTATATCTCACTGATACTATCTAAAATATATTGAGGTCCTGTTATTTCCACATAATTCTGCGATAGTTCCATGGATGCTATATTAATATTATAACCTGCATTACCTATAGTGCCTACCTTAATAGGTACAGATTTACCTGGGTTAACTTTGATAATTACTTGTACTCTTTCAGTTGAAAGTTTTACCCCTTCTACAGTATATCCACTATCACCTATAGCTACAACTTCATAATTTTTAACTATATCTTCAAAAACATTATCCTCCTGACCTAATACCACAACTCCCTTAACTTGACTTACTAGTGATTTTGGTCCAGATACTGTCACTGTTTCTGGATTTATTTGAGGCTGTGCAACATAATAATTAGCTTTGGCTGCCACATCTATTCTTGACTCCACCTTAAAATCTTTTTCTATAATTTCTTCAATCTTTACTGTCACAACTAAATTAGAGGTATTTTTCACTGTAACGTTTGATGGAGTATCAACTATAGTTATTGGAATTGAGTTATCTCCTAACTTTAAGGCATACTCAGCTAAATCTATCTTAATTGAAAAGTTATCTTTATTCAATTTATACACGTCTTGGCTATATCCTTCAACCTTTAAATCTACATAAATACTTTGATTGGGTACTAAGGCCATCCCTTGCTTTGATAAATCGTTAGCATTTAAAAGCTGTACAGGAACCTTGCTTACTTCTACAGTCCTTATTGGATTTTCAGTATTAGTTACATATAACCATAACCCAATGGATATAAAAAGCGATACAATTTGAACTATTATTTTTTGCTTAGTTTTCCTGTTATCCATCCCTTCACCTTCTTGCCTGCAGTTTTAACTCTCTTATTTTCTCTTTCTTCCATTATTTTTAATAATATAATTTTCAATCTATCTCTATCATAGTTTCTTGTAAGTCTTCCATTAATAGCTAGAGAAATTATTCCTGTTTCTTCTGATACAATTATTACTAAAGCATCAGATATTTCAGATAGTCCTATAGCAGCTCTATGTCTTGTACCAAGCTTCTTATTTATATCTTGATTAGTAAGTGGCAACACACATCCTGATGCTATTATTCTTCCTTTACCAATTATTGTTGCACCATCATGTAATGGGGTATTAATAACAAATATATTTTCTAATAGATTTGCTGATATTTTTGAATCTATCTCTGTACCTGATGCTATTAACTCTCCCAGTCCTGTTCCTTGTTCAATGGCAATTAATGCTCCTGTTTTAGTTTCTGCAAGATTAATCACTGCTTCAACTATTTCATTTACATTTTTGTTCATCTGTTCTTCATCTTCAAAGCCATGCTTATCTTCAAAAGCACTTCTGCCTAAATGCTCCAATGCTCTTCTAATTTCAGGTTGAAAGATAATTACCACTGATAAGACCCCAATAGCTAATGTCTTATTTAATATGTAATATAGCATTGATAAATTAAATAAATAACTTATTGGTATTAATACTATAATTAAGGCAATTCCTTTTAATAATTGCTCTGCCCTGGTTTCCTTTATTAAAAAGTATCCTTTATAAAAAATAAAAGCTACAACTACTATATCTATACATGCACTGATTGAAATATTTCTTAAAGCATTTACAATCATTGAAACCAACTCTTCCATAATTTCACCACCATTACTTTTCTATTTAAATTATACACTATAACTTATATTTTTTAACAATATATATAATATTTTTAAGTTTATCTTAATAAATTTATGTAAAGACAACTTTTCAAGGGATGTGATTTTTAATGAATATTAATAAAGAGTATTTAAAAAATAATTTTAACTTCATAATTTGTCTTATAGTATCTATTATTATTACCTCAACTTGCGTTATTCTTTTAAATATTAGCTCTAATATGAAAAGCACAACCACTTATAGTAATCTATCAAATTATGCTCTTATAGCTAATAATCTTAATTCAATTAACTCTTCACTTAATAATTGCACTGCCGACACTTCATTAAATATCGTGGCAGCTTCATCTTTATTAAAAAATGGCCTTGCCGATTTAGATAATTGTAAGACATCTTTGGCTAGTTTATCTTCTAATGACAATAGCCAAGTATCTAGCAATCTACTTAAAGCATTGGATGACACTTATAACTTATACACATACTGTCTTAACTATATTTCTACATATGAAGACTCTTCATTAGATGAACTAGCTGCTAATTTAGATGCCTTAAAAAATAACTGCATTGCTTCTTACTCTAAACTATCTGATGAAGGCATTTCACTTAATTATAGTAGTTCTTTACAAAACTTTTTATACGCATTTATTTCTCATTACTCCAAATTAAACCAAAGCAAGATTGAAAGTGAACTTAAACATTCACAAAATACAGAATTTATTACTAAGCTTTCAGCTATATCTAATAACTTTTTAGGACTTTTAGAAGACCTTAAGCCAGCAGTTGATCGTGTTCGCGAAGAAAATAGAAGCTTCGATGCTATTATTAATGATTTAAATGATAAAGAAAATTCTTTTAATTTTCTAAAGAAAGATTTAAATAGTGTTTCTATTCCAGAAGGCTATTTAAATTATTATAATAATTTAAATGATATTTTTTCTTTATATTCATCTTATTTAAATTCAATGCGTACTGCCATTATATATGAACGCTCCTCTTCTGATTATAAAAAAAATAAGACAGTTATTGATAAAAATTATGATAATGCATATAAAAAATATAATAATGTTTTAGAGAGCATCCAGCAATTTTTAAGCTTGTTAGAAAATTCTTAGTATTATTTTTCTCTTTCTGGTTACACTATATTCTGATTGGGTTGTAACCAAAAGGAGGTTTTTTATGAAATTGGTTAATTTTTTTATTTTTTTTATTTTAACCCTTTCTCTTTCAGCGAATATTAGCTGCAAAGGTTATGAACTAGCAGATAATATTAATTTATTAAATAATTTAAAGTATGATGAAAATGTTGAAAGCTTAAATTGCTCCAGTGAGAGCTGTATAGATTTATCTGATAATGATTATGTAGAAGTTTTTTCAGATAATAATAGTTCAATTTATTTAACAGAAGATGACATATATATTATGTCTCAAGTTGTATATGCTGAAAGTAAAGGCGAACCATTTGAAGGAAAGGTAGCCGTAGCATCTGTAATATTAAATCGTGTCTTAAGTCCACAATTTCCTGATACGGTTCAAGAAGTAATATTCCAACCCTATGCTTTTTCTTGCGTAGTAGATGGAAAGATTACCGTTGAACCATCATCAGAGTGTTTTGCAGCTGTTTATGATGCTATTAAAGGCTATGATCCAACTGGTGATGCGTTATTTTTTTATAACCCAGAAACAGCAACTTGTAGCTGGATGAGAAGTGTAGAAAAATCTGATACTACCTTAATAGGTCAGCATTTATTTTTCTCTTTAGCTTATTAAAAATAAGGAGCTATGTCTTATTAGATATAGCCCCTTATTTTTATATTAAACATTAAACGAATATGCTCTCTATAATAGCTTTTCCATTTTCAACAACAATATTTCCATTAGCTATTACAATATTTATTTCTAAATTTTCATCATCAACAATAACTAAATCCGCATCCTTTCCCATTTCTATAGTACCCTTATTTTCTAATTTTAATATCCTTGATACATTTGAAGTTATTACTTTAATAGCAGTTTCCATTTGAATATTATAATTCTTAACAGCCTCTTTAACTTCTCCATATAAACTTGTTACACTACATATCCCTAAACCTAATAACTTACCTTTATCAAAAACAGGCATACTTCCATTACCATCAGATGAAAATGTTATATTATCAATTTTAACACCTTTATTTAATAAGTATTCTAATGCTTCTGATGCTCTCATTTCCCCTGGTTCTAAATGCTTAGGGTCTGAACTTGTTGTTAAATCTATATATCCACCTTTTTTAGCATATCTTAAACCTTCATCTAACAAATCTTTATTTCTATTAAGGTGAGTTGGTAATATTTGCGTACTTGGTATTTCTGTTTCTTCTATCATTTTAACAATATATTCTAGACCCATTTTGCCATCACCTAAATGCACATTAATTACGCCTGCTTTTCCTGATAATAATCCAGCTACTCTTGTTTCTGCCACAACTCTAAGAAATTCATCATAAGTAGGCTGAGTACTTCTATGATCCGATAATGCTACTTCTCCTACACCTATTATTTTTTCAATTAACATTACATCTTTCTTTATACTATCTGTTACTGTCTTTATTGGTATATCATATGAACCTGTATAACAATATACTGTTATACCATCTTGCTCCAATGCATTTGCTTTTGCTAAAAGTGTTTCCATATTTCTACATACAGAATCAGTACCTAAACATCCTACTACTGAAGTTATTCCAGCTTCTATAAGTTCTTTTATATCTATTTCTTTAGTACGAGTTCTAAATCCGCCTTCACCACCTCCACCAATAATATGAACATGTGAATCTATAAATCCTGGTAAACATATCTTTCCAACACCATTTATTCTTTTAATTTCTATAAAATCTTCTGGTATTTTTAATTTATCGTATATCCCTTCTATCTTGTTTCCAACTAAGACTATTGTCTTAATACCCAAATATTTTGGGTTATAGACTTTAATATCTTCAATTACAGTAATTATTGTTATTCTCCTCCTTTATTTATATATTATTTGAGATATTTTGCTATTGTTATATATGGAATTACTAAATTTATTTTTTATATAATTTGCATATTCTTTACTTTTATTTAAATCTATGTTTTCATACGCTAAAGCTAATTTATAATATATCTCCTCTATATATGTTTCATCATATTTACCAATATATTCTTCATAATATTGTATAGCTTCATTAATTTGATTTTTTTCATAATAACATGATGCTAATAAAAATAATACGTGTTTACGATAATAAGTATCTACATCACTATTATATGCACTTTGTAACTTTTCTATTGATTCATCATATTTTTTTTCATCAAATAACCCTATTGATTCTTCATATGCTTTTTTAATTTCTTCTTCCGAATTAAGTTTATTAACTTGAGTATTTTTTTCTTCATTATTAACTTCTTCATTATTAACTTCTTCATTTATGATTTCTTTATTTATAATTTCTTCATTTGCTACTATATTTTCAGTATTATTTGATAAGCCTTCATCTTTTTTATTAATATTTAAAAATATAAATATAGCTATTACACCTAATAGTATCAATAATATTATTAAAGCTTTTTTCTTTATTGAATTTTTAAATTCATCTACTGGATCTTGTAAATATCCATTAATTTGATTTCTTATTTCAAGAGCTGTCCTTCCCTCTTTATTTATAATTAGTGAGGCTTCATTAAACTCCATTGCTTTTAAATAATTGCCTTTTCTTAAATAACATATGGATAAAGCATTATTAACATTTATGCTATTAAAATCACTCACCCTACACTTCTCTAATTTTTCTATGGCATTATCAATCTTCAACTCTTTGATATCATGTTCTGCTAAAGAGTATAATTTAATATTTTCTTCATCTTTTTTTGCATCTCTAATATAAATTTTTGATATTTCATCATTATTATAATCTTTATTTATTTTCCATACAGCAATTGCTCCCTTTAAATCTCCTTTTATATATAATAGCATTCCCTTTAAATTTAATAGTCTCACATCTTTTAAATTTAAAGATATACCCTTTTCACATTCTTCTAAAGCCTTTTCAATATAACCTTTATTATAATTATCCATAGACTTTTCATATATTTTGTTAAGTTTATTTCCCATTCATTGTCTCCATTATTTAAAATTTACTATTATAATATCGTTATTATACATAAAATACTAAACCAAGTATTGCAGCAATTACAATTACTAATATAGGATGCACTTTTTTTGACCACAATACTACTGCAATTATCACAGTAATAAAAATACTTTTCCAATCTTTATATGCATCTATAGCTAAATCCCAAAAAGCATATATTATCAATGCTATAAGTGCTGGTTTCATACCTAATAATGCAGCTTGAACCATTTTAAATTCTTTGAATTTATCTAATATCCTATTTATTATTACTACTAAAATAAATGAAGTAGTTATTACTCCTAATGTAGCAACTATACTGCCTATTACTCCACTTATTTTATATCCAACAAAAGTTGCAGAATTTATTGCCACAGGTCCTGGTGTCATTTGTGAAATACCAATTATATCAGTAAATTCTGTACTACTTATCCAATTATTTTTTTCTACTATTTCCTTTTGAATAAAAGGAAGCATTGCATATCCACCGCCAAAGCTAAAAGTACCTATCTTTAAAAAGGCTAAATATAATTTTACTAATAGTTTCATCTCCTATACCTTCCCTCTTAAAAATATCGCTCCATAAACTCCAGATACTATTATTACTACCACAGGGTTAATATGGAAAAATATCAATACAATTAATGAAATAAGTATAGTTATAAGGCTTCTTAAATTTTTAGGTATTCCTTTAGCTAAACTTATAGCTCCTACTAATACAAGCATTGGCACTGCTGCTGTTATGCCCATAAAAGCAGCATTAACATAGTAATTATTTCTAAATTGCATAAAAAAAGCAGCTATTAATATAATTATTATAAAAGATGGTAATATTACTGCAATTAAAGCTGATATAGCACCTAAAATTCCAGCTATCCTATATCCTAAAAAAATAGATGCATTAATTGCAATTGCCCCTGGAAGACTTTGTGCTACCACTAATACATCCATAAATTCATCTTTATTAAGCCATTTCTTATTATTAACCACCTCTTGTTCAATTAATGGAATCATTGCATATCCTCCACCAAAAGTAAATGCTCCTATTTTAAATATAGATAGAAAAATTTCAAAAATAATTTTCATAAAATCACCACCCATGTTTATTATACCTTAATACTACTGCTCAAATACTTATTAAATAAAATAAACTGTTTCTTATCAATTAGATAAAAACAGTCCATTTAATAATATTATTTAATTTTGCCTTCTATAATTAAATCTGAAAGACTTCTTTTAGGAACATGATTTGCATCATTTTTATCATGCCAGTATTTTACGTCTCCATCTTCTCATTATTTTTCTTTTCTTCTATTATAACTCATTGGACAGCTTACTATCTCCTTATTCCATTAACTTTTTCATATAAATACCACTGCCATTAACCTTTGAATACTTTTCAGATAAAAAATAAGAGGTAAAGTACTTAATACCTTTACCTCTTATTTTTTATATTATTCTTGTTCTAAGATTATCTTCTTAGCATTTAAGATTGAAGTAGCACTCATTGAGAACTCATCTAGTCCATATTCAACAAGTGTTGGGATAGCAGCTTCATCTCCTGCCATTTCTCCACACATTCCAACCCATTTACCGTGCTTATGAGCTCCATCAATAGTCATCTTTATTAATCTTAATACAGCTGGGTGCATTGGATTGTAAAGATATGAAACTTTTTCACTCATTCTATCAGCAGCTAATGTATATTGAATTAAGTCGTTTGTTCCTATTGAGAAGAAATCAACATGCTTAGCTAATTCATCAGCCATTACTGCAGCTGCAGGTATTTCAACCATTATACCCCATTGAATTGAATCTGAAGTAGCTACTCCTTCAGCATGTAATTCTGCTCTACACTCTTCTACGAATTCTTTAGCAGCTTGGAATTCTTCTAATCCTGAAATCATTGGGAACATAACTGCTAATTTACCATATACTGAAGCTCTAAGTAAAGCTCTTATTTGAACTTTGAATATGTCTTTTCTATCTAAACATAATCTTATAGCTCTATATCCTAAGAATGGGTTCATTTCTTCTGGTAATGGTAAGTAAGGTAATACCTTATCTCCACCGATATCTAATGTTCTTATAACAACTTGTTTTCCGTTAGCTTTTTCTAATACAGTCTTATATGCTGCGAATTGTTCTTCTTCAGTTGGAGCTGAATCTCTATCCATATATAAGAATTCTGTTCTGAATAAACCTACACCATCTCCACCATTAGCTAAAACTTGGTCTATATCTTCTGGCTTTCCTATGTTTCCACAAACCTCTACTCTTTTACCTGATTTAGTAACTGTTTTAACTTCGATAAGTTTCTTTAATTCTTCTTGTTCTGCTTTGAAAGCTTCTTGCTTAGCTCTATATTCTGCTACTACTTCTTCTGAAGGATTGATTATAGCAATACCTTCAATACCATCAACTATAACTAAGTCTCCATTTTTAACTGAAGTAGTTATATCTCCTAAACCAACTACTGCTGGTATTTCTAATGTTCTAGCCATGATAGCTGAGTGAGAAGTTCTTCCCCCAATGTTAGTTAAGAAACCAACAACTAATGATCTATCTAATTGAGCTGTATCTGATGGAGTTAAATCATGAGCAACTACAACTGTATTCTTTTCAGTTATAGCAAAATCACTTCCACCTTTTCCTGCTAAGTTAGAGATTATTCTCTTAGAAACGTCTTTAACATCAGCAGCTCTTTCTCTCATATATGCATCTTCCATTGATTCAAATATCATAACGAAAGTATCTGTTACCATTTGAACTGCTTTCATTGGATTTATACTTTCATTTTCTATAGTGTTTTCCATTTCTCCAGCAAATCCTGGATCATCTAATAATTCTAAGTGTGCTACGAAAACCTGAGCTTCGTGCTCACCTATTTCTTCTAAAGTTTTAGCTTTAATAGCTTCTAATTGAATTCTTGAATCTTCTAAAGCTTTGCTTAATTCTGCCTTAGCAGCAGCAACATCTGTTACTTTTTCATCTGTTATAACTATTTCTTCATGTTGTTGAATAAATACTTTACCTATTGCATATCCTTTTGAAGCAGCAATACCATTTTTCATTGCAATTTCCTCCCTGCATCATAACAATGTAATTGTTTAACATTGTAATTCCATAGTTAATTAAAATATTATGATTGTTTTTTAATTATAACATATATTCTTTAAATATTATCAAAATTTCTTTAATTTTTAATATTTTCTCAAAATACTTTATATTTTTTTAATAACTATCATATTTTATAACATTTTTTTGATAATATTTTCAAATTTATACTGTAAATGTTAATTTTATAAATCATCAATTAATACACTAGCTTTTGCATATGCTGTTGATTTTGCTTCAAAAAAGTCAGTTTTTACTGAATTTGCATCTGCTAAAATATCTACCCATTTAGCTGGATTTTCATCATAACCTTCAAAAATTACTTCAAATCCAATTTCTTTTAATCTTCTATTACCTAAATATTTTATATAACTTTCAATTAAATTACTATTTATTCCTTGAATTTTATCACCAATTACATATTTACCCCAATTAATTTCATTTTCAACACCTATTTTCATCATGCATCTTAATTCTTCTCTTAATTCTTCTGTAAATACTTCTGGCTCTTCCTTTATAAGCTCTCTAATTATGCTTCTAAATAACCAAAGGTGAGTGTTTTCATCTCTATTTATATATCTTATTTCCTGAGCTGAACCTGGCATCTTTCCATTTCTCTCTAAATTATAGAAGAACATAAATCCAGAATAGAAATATATACCTTCTAAAATGTAATTAGCCATTACTGTCTTTACTAAGTTTTCTATAGTAGGCTCTTCTAAAAAGTTATTATATTGAGCCCCTATAAATTTATTTCTTTCCAGCAATATTTCATCATCTTTCCATTGATATAATATCTCATTTCTCTTTTCTGGAGAACATATAGTGTCCAACATATAGCTATAGCTTTGAGAGTGTACAGCTTCTTGGAAAGCTTGGATTGTAAGACATAAGTTAATTTCACTGGCTGTAATATAATTATTTATATTTCCTAAATTAGCTGTCTGTATTGAATCTAAAAATATTAAAAATGATAGTATTTTATCGTATGCAACTTTCTCTGCTTCTTTTAAATTGTTATAATCTTTTAAATCTTGTGATAAATTAATTTCTTCTGGTATCCAGAAATTATTCATTGCCTGTCTATACCACTCTGAAACCCATCCATATTTCATATTATTAAAATCATTTAAATTAGTGGTATTACCATTAATCATTCTTTTTTTACTGACTTCCACATCTCCATTTTCATTAAATAAAGATCTCTTTTTTACATCCATATTAGTTACTCCCAAATGTTTTTATATTTTTTATTATGCTGAACAGCTCTCACACTCTTCTACTGTTAGTGATTTTGACCTTACATAGTATATTGATTTTACTCCACACTTACATGCATCTATGTATAGGTTCATTATTTGTCTCATTGTAAAATCTGTCGTTATATATAAGTTAAAAGATTGTCCTTGGTCTATATGTCTTTGACGTACACCATTAACTTTAACACTAAAGCTTTGATCTACATTATATGCTGAATTATAGAACCAGAAATTTTCCCAGCTTAAATTAGGTGCTGTCTTTGGCACTATGCTTCCTTTTTTCTCTTCTAACCAAAACCTTGCCATAACTGGATCTATACCTTCTGATGTACCTGCTATAGTAGCTGTTGAACCATTTGGTGCTACTGCTAATAAATATCCATTTCTTAACCCTGTTTTATTTACTTCTTGCTTTAATTCATTCCATCTATCACTAGAATAGCCTCTTAATTTGAAATAATCTCCATTTTGCCAATCTGATCCTTCAAAGCATTCATATGAACCTTTTTCTTTAGCTATCTTCATACTTGCTTTTACTGCATAATAATTAATATTTTCATATACTTTATCAGCAAATTCTAAATGTTTTTCTTCTGCCCAATGAATTTTATTATTAGCAAGCATATGATGATATCCACTGGTTCCAAGACCTATTGCTCTATATTTTTTATTAGTTATTTCAGCAAATGGAATTGCATAATAATTTAAGTCAATTACATTATCCATGGCTCTTATTTGTGTTTCAACAACATATTCAATTTCCTTTTCATCATTTACATCAACATTACCTAATACTATTGATGAAAGATTACATACAACAAAATCTCCTGCTTTTGTTTTTTCAATTACTATTTTATCGCCGTTCTTATCAAAAATTTCTTTTTGTTGTATTTCCATTGCACTCATATTTTGCATTATTTCTGTACAAAGATTAGAAGAATATATTATCCCTTTATGCTTATTTGGGTTCATCTTATTGACAGTGTCTCTATAAAATGCAAATGGTGTTCCTGTTTCTGCTGCACTTTTTATAATAAGCCTTACTATATCTTTTACACTCATAACACGTTTAGATATTCTATCATCATTAACACATTCATAGTACTTTTCTTCCCATTCTGCACCATAATAATCTTCTAGTGAATATCCCTTAGCAACTTTAATCTCATGAGGACACATCATATACCAATTTGCATCAATATCTTGTTCTGCTAAACGCCAAAATAAATCTGGATAACATAACCCTGGGAAAACATCATGTGCTTTCTTTCTATCATCTCCATTATTCGTTCTTATTTGAAGAAACTCAGGAATATCTTTATGCCATGCATCAAGCCATACTGCTACAGATCCATTTCTAACTCCCAGCTGGTCAACTGCTATTGCTGTATCATTAAATAATTTAACCCATGGAATTACTCCTCCAGCAGCTCCTTTAAAACCTCTTATACTTGACTCTAAAGCTCTAACCTTACCTATGTATATCCCCATACCTCCGCCAAATTTAGAAACATTAGCAAAGTTATCTAAAGATTTATATATTCCATTTAAACTATCATCAACAGTATCAATGAAACATGAGCTTAACTGATAAAATGGCTTTCTAGCATTTGACATAGTCGGTGTTGCCATTGTAGCTTTTAATGAACTTAAAACATCATAAAATCTCTTAGCCCATTCTATTTTCTTACCTTTTACTTCTGGAACTGCTAAGTGCATAGCTATTCCCATAAACATTTGCTGTGGTAATTCTAATGTCTTTTTATTATAATCATGTATTAAATATCTTTTAGTTAATAAATCAATACCACTATATGTAAATAAATAATCTCTTTCTGGCTTTATATATTTTTCTAATTCCTCTACCTCTTCTTGTGAATAATTTTCTAAAATATATTTTCCATATAAATTTCTTGTTGTCATTTCTTTAATAAAATCATAAAAATTGCTATATGGTTCTTGCTTTTTTAACCCTCTGTTATTATTTACTTCTTTATACAATTTATAAATATATATTTTTGAAGCTGCATATTGCCATTTTGGTTCACTTTCTGTTGTTAACTCTAAGGCACTTTGCATAATAGATGATAATATTTCTTCCTCAGTCATACCTGGTCTTATTATGTTATTACAACTCTCAACTAACTTTGCTTCATTATATACGCCATCTTTATCCTTTATATCTTCTATAGCAAATTTACACATTTTATTCATTTAGCCATTTCCTCTCTTCTACTATATATAGTATATTATATGTCTATATTTTCATTATTCCACACAACATATTGTCTTATTATAAACTCACATTTTTAATTTGTAAAAATAGTTTTTCTGTTGTTTTTCTATAAATTTTTTTAACATTTCTTTTATCCTCTTCTATTCTCTTTTAATCAATGATTTTTATTTATTAAGAATTAATATCTCTTATAAAAAAAATTTTTTTATTTCTATTGCATTTTTACTACTATATACTTTATTATGTTATATGAAATTTATATAAATAATTAATGAGGAAAAATTTTATGAAAATATTTTACAAAAACAAAATGCTTATTTTAGATATTGTACTTATAATTTTAGGAACATTTATTTCTGCACTAGGAATAAATCTATTTATTTCTAATGCTAAACTTCTTAGTGGTGGTGCCACTGGTATTGCTCTTATTTTTCAATATGCTTTGAATATTCCTTCTGGGCTTATTGTCTTCTTAATAAATATTCCATTATTCTTTGTAAGTTATAAATTTTTAACCAAACGTTTCACAATTTATACTGCCATAGGAATGCTGTCATTCTCTACAGCTCTTATATTAACTAAACCATTATCATCATTTGTAAATGTTGATGATATATTGCTTTATTGTATTTATGGTGGTGTAATAAATGGTATTGGTAGTGGACTAGTCTTTTCAAGAAATGGTTCCACTGGAGGTACTGATATTATTACCATGGTAATTCGAAAAAAATATCCTAGTTTTGAAATAGGTGCAGTAAATTTCTATTTCAACTTAATAATTGTTGCTATTGGTGCATTAATTTTTGGCTTACCTCAAGCACTTTATACATTGATATCAATGTATATTCAAGGATTTACTATTGATAAAGTAATTAATGGTTTTACTAGCAAAAAACTCTTCTTAGTATTAACTGATCGTGAAAAAGATATTATTGATTTTGTATTAAAAGATATGCATAGGGGAATAACTTCCTTAATGGCTGAAGGTGAATTTACTGGACATAAAAGAAAGCTTCTTTATGTAGCTGTAACCACTTCTCAAATGATTAGTTTAAGAAGAAAAATTTTAAATATAGATCCAAATGCCTTTATTACAATAGTTGATGTTTCAGAAGTAAAAGGTAATGGATTCCAATCAATATAGCAAAAAAACACAGCTTAACTGCTGTGTTTTTTTACTTGCTCATTTAAATATTTTTCTT
The DNA here is from genome assembly GCF_000436575.1 of Clostridium sp. CAG:265. Taxonomy (NCBI): domain Bacteria; kingdom Bacillati; phylum Bacillota; class Clostridia; order Eubacteriales; family Clostridiaceae; genus Clostridium; species Clostridium sp. CAG:265. The sequence goes on along the minus strand of NZ_FR886611.1, from coordinate 25,051 downwards.
TTCCTATTTCATAAAGATTATTTCCTTCACTATCTATAATTACTGTTAAAGGCATGTCTTTCACTTCAAGTTTTCTTATAGCTTCAGCTCCAAGGTCTTTATAAGCCACAATCTCTGAAGATATTATACACTTGCTAATAAGTGCTCCTGCACCACCTATAGCTCCAAAGTAAATAGATTTATTTTTCTTAATTCCTTCAATGACTTCTTCACTTCTTGCTCCCTTACCAATCATTCCTTTTAATCCTAAATCCAAAAGTATAGGTGCATATTTATCCATCCTATAACTAGTAGTTGGACCTGCTGAACCAATTATTTCTCCAGGTTTCTCTGGTGTAGGTCCTACGTAATATATCACTGAATCCTTAAGTTCTATGGGTAGCTTTTCTTTTTCCTCGATGAGCTTAACTAACCTTTCATGAGCTGCATCTCTTGCTGTGTAAATTATTCCACTTAATAATACATTATCTCCAGCTTTCAGATTTGCTGCTTGTTCTTCTGTTAAAGGAAGATATATTTTCTTTTCCATAAACTTTCCCCTATAAAATCCTTTCCTTATGCCTAGTAGCATGACAATTTATATTCACTGCCACTGGAAGTCCTGCAATATGAGTAGGATATGTTTCTATATTTAAAGCTAATGCCGTAGTCTTTCCACCAAATCCTTGAGGCCCAATACCTATTTTATTTACCTCTTCTAATAACTCTTTTTCTAAATTGCCATAAAACTCATCAACATTTTTTTCATTAACATATCTTAATAAAGCCTTTTTAGCAAGATATGCTACTTTATCAAAGTTGCCACCTATACCAATGCCTATTACTATAGGTGGACATGGATTGGGCCCAGCAATTCTTACTGTTTCAAGTACAAAGTTCTTTACACCCTCTAATCCATCAGATGGCTTCAACATGGCAATTCTGCTCATATTTTCTGAACCAAAACCTTTAGGTGATACCATTATTTTCACTTTATCTCCTGGTACAATATTGTAGTAAATCAGTGCCGGAGTATTATCATTGGTATTTACCCTATGTAATGGATCCTTAACCACTGATTTTCTTAAAAATCCTTCTTCATATCCCTGTCTTACTCCTTCATTAATTGCTTCTTCCAAATTTCCTCCTATTATATGAACATCTTGTCCAATATCAACAAATACACAAGCCATTCCTGTGTCTTGACATATTGGTATTTTTTCTCTAGCAGCTATATGACTATTTTCTATTATCTTGTTTAAGATATTATTTGCTATTGGCCATTTTTCATTTTTTTCTGCCTTTTCTATTGCTTCCTTTATATCATCAGGCAAATAATAATTAGCTTCTATGGATAATTCCTTAACTGTCTTTATTATCTCCTTTATATTTATAATTCTCATAAAAATCCCCCTTATATTTAAATTTTATTATATATATTCAATGAACAAGCTATTATTTTTTATTAAAAATTTATAATTGATAATGGATAATTGAGATTGAAAGTCCTTATGAACTTTCCCCAATTATCAATTATTAACCTTACTGATTTTAGCTTGCTTCACTCTTTTCATTTGTAGAACTGTCATTACTAAAGTATTCATCAATTCCTTTAACAATTCCATCTACTAACAATTGCTGATGTTCATCAGTTTTCAATCTACTTTCTTCATCACTATTAGATAAAAAACCACATTCTACTAATATAGATGCTCCTTCATATTTATCTCTTAAAATTAGATATGCTTCTCCTGCTGGTTTAGCTACTCTTTTATTACCATCATTCACTACTACTTTTATAGAATCTTGTACAATATTGGCTAGCTTTTCACTATCAGTATTAGATGCATACCATACTTGTGCACCAAAGCATTTTGCTTGAGGAAACATATTTTCATGGATAGAAATAAAAATATCACAATTAGTTTCAACTTTTAAAGATGCCCTCTTTTTTAAATCTTCTCTTTTCTTTTCCTTAATGCTTTTCCCATTTTCATATAAGCCCCTATCACACTCTCTAGTCATAAATACTTTGTAACCTTTATCTTCTAAACTTTCTCTAAGCTTTAAGGCTATGTCCAAATTAATATCTTTTTCCACAGTACCATTTTTAGATATTGCTCCCCCATCAATTCCTCCATGCCCTGGATCTATCAAGATTATCTTTTCATTTAATTCTTCTGCCTTTATTGGTATAGTACTTGAAAGAATTAAAAATACACCTATAAAAGCCAATATAAATTTTTTCATACTTATCCTCCATACCTTTTATTTCTCATTTTTATTATGTTTAAAACCACTTTTATTATTCCAACTAAAAAAAGACCAGAGGTATTTTTCCTCTAGTCTTTATAATTAATTATTTTCAATAACACTTTCAGCTATATTTGTTGAATGATCTCCAATTCTCTCTAAATTACTTAATATATCTAAGAATATAGCCCCTGTATATGCATTACATCTTCCATCATATAATCTTCTTATATGACGTTCTCTAAAGCTTTTTTGTTTTTTATCAATTTTAGCTTCAACATCAACTATGCTTTTTGCTTTATTAACATTTCTATTTTCATAACTTTCAATTGCTATATCTAAAGCTTCCAAAGTTGACGAATAAATACTATCTAGCTCTTCCATTGCATCCTTAGAATACTCTAATGATTTATTTATTTTTTGTAATGTTAAATCAGCTAAGTTTTCAGCATGATCCCCTATTCTTTCAATATCATTTACTATGTGGAATGTAGCCGCTACTATATTTTTTTCTTTATCTGATAATTCACATTTAGAAAGCTTAACTAAATATGTAGTTATTGATTCTTCTAATATATTTATAATTTTTTCATTTTCATAAACTTTTTGAACTAATGATTCATCATTCTTCTTAAATGCATCCATTGATAAAACTAAACCTTTTTTAGCTTTTGTGGCCATTCTAATAGTTTCTTTTATTACTTGTCCAGCTGCAATTACTGGTGTTTCTAATAATCTATCATCAATATACTTAGGTCCTTGTTTTTCATCTTCATCTTCACCTGGTATAATCCAAGTAACTACCTTAATCAATAAAGGTATTAGCGGAACCATAATTATTGTATTTGTAATATTAAATATTGTATGTGCATTAGCTATTTGTTTACTTACTACTGGTGACATATATGAAACTATGTCAGCTAATAATCCTGTAGCTAATAACGGTAAAAATATCACTGTACCTGTTACATTAAATATTAAATGCATCATAGCTGCTCTATGAGCAGTTTTATTTGTTCCAACTGTTGATAACATAGCTGTTATACATGTACCTATATTACATCCAAGTACTATTGGTAATGCTCCTGCTATTGAAATCGCTCCTGCATTGGCTAAAGCAACTAATATACCAGTTGTTGCTGATGAACTTTGTAATACGGCAGTAATTAATGCTCCGGCAATAACTCCTAAGTACCATTTATCTGAAATAGTTAATAATACCTTTTGGAACATTGCTGATTCCCTTAAAGGTTCCATCGATTCACTCATCATTCCCATACCGATGAATAAAATACCAAACCCTAAAATAATATTCCCAATTTCCTTTTTCTTTTTCATCTTTGCAAACATTACAATCATTGCACCACCAAAAACAAATAAAGGTGCTATATCTGTAAGTTTAAACGCTACTAATTGTGCTGTAATGGTTGTCCCTATATTGGCCCCCATAATTATTCCAGCTGCTTGTGCTAAATTCATTAAACCAGCATTAACAAAACCTACTACCATAACTGTTGTTGCACTACTACTTTGAATTACTGCTGTAACTATGGCACCAACAACTACAGCAATTATAGGATTTTTAGTAACTTTTTCTAGTATATTTTTTAACCCTTCTCCTGCTGCGTTTTCAAGACCATCTCCCATGATTTTCATACCATATATGAATAACCCAAGACCGCCTAATAAACTAATTATAACCATTATTGTATCCAAGTTAGACTCTCCTCTACTTTTTATTTCTATAATAAACGATTATTTTCTCAAGGCTAGTTTACTATATTTTTTAATATTTGTTAAGGAATTTGCTCTGTTTTTAACATGAATTTAATATTTCATATTTTGGGTAATAATATTTTAATTTTCTTTATATATTATTAAATACTAAAAAAAGAGAGGCTGAACCTCTCTTTTTTTTGCAAAAAGAATATACTATCTCTTAGAGAATTGTGGAGCTCTTCTTGCTTTCTTAAGACCGTATTTCTTTCTTTCTTTCATTCTTGGATCTCTTGTTACAAATCCAGCTTTCTTTAATTCTGATTTAAGACTTTCATCTGACTTAATTAAAGCTCTTGTGATTCCGTGTCTTATTGCTCCTGCTTGACCAGTGAATCCACCACCGTGTACATTTACTAAAACGTCAAATCTGTCTTTAGTTCCTGTTAATACTAATGGTTGGTTAACGATCATTCTTAAAGTTTCTAAACCAAAGAAGTTTTCTATTTCTCTGTTGTTTATAACTACTTTACCAGTTCCTGGTACTAGTCTTACTCTAGCAACTGATTTCTTTCTTCTACCAGTTCCCATATATTGAACTTTTGCCATAATTTATTCCTCCTCCCGATTGTATATTAGTACTTTAATTCAAGTACTTCTGGTTTTTGAGCTTCATGATTGTGCTCAGCACCTCTATATACTACTAAGTTTTTAAGTTGCTTTCTTCCTAAAACTCCTGATGGAAGCATTCTTCTAACAGCTTCTTCGAAAGCTAGTTCTGGCTTCTTAGCTAATACTTCTCTGTAAGGAACTTCTTTAAGTCCTCCAACGTATCCGCTGTATTTTCTCATGAATTTTTGATCTAACTTCTTACCAGTTAAAACAACTTTTTCTGCATTGATAACTATTACGTGATCTCCGCAATCAACATTTGGTGTAAATGTTGGTTTATGTTTTCCTCTTAATATTGAAGCAACTTGGCTAGCAACTCTTCCTAGTGGCTTACCAGCAGCGTCAACAACAAACCATTTCTTTTCAACTTCTTGTGCCTTAGCAATGTATGATTTCATGTTTTTCCCTCCCTGAACTTACATTATATCGCTTTGCTCTTTCGAGCTTTGCATTTATGTTAAGACCCAGGTCTAATTGGATCTTACGTACATAAATAATCTAACAAACAAAATAAATTATAATACACGCTTACGGGCGTGTCAACATTTTTTTTTATTTTTAATAATAAACTTCAATTAGCTTTAATCCTTTCGCAGGAACACAATCTCCAGCGGCTTTTCGATCTCTTCCTAATATAATTTTTTCAATATCATCTGGTGTAATTTTTCCTCTTCCAACGTTAATTAAAGTGCCTACTATTATTCTAACCATATTATATAAAAAACCATCACCAGAAACAGAAATCTTAATAAAATCTCCATCAATTTTAATATTTACATCATATATGGTTCTTACAGTTGTCTTAACAGAACTTCCTTCACTTCTAAAAGCTTTAAAATCATGAGTTCCCTTAAAGAAGTGACAAGCACTCTTCATTACTTCAATATCTAAAGAATATTTATAATGATATGAATATAACCTATTTAATGCTGTTGGCACTAAATTATTATATATGGTATATTCATATGTCTTTCCCTTCGCCAAATATCTTGGATGAAAATCTTCAGAAACTTCTTCAGAGCTAAGAATCACTATATCATCTGGCAATCTATAATTAATTGCTTCTCTAAACTTATGGGGTGGTACTGTACTCTCTGTCTTAAATGTTGCCACAAATCCTCTGGCATGTACTCCAGAATCAGTTCTGGAGCATCCAATTATCTCATTTTCTTCCTTAGTAAGACTCCTTACCGCCTCTTCAAGAGTTCCTTGTATAGTGACCTTATCATTTTGCTTCTGCCATCCATAATAATTAGTACCATCATACTCTATTATCAGTTTTATATTTTTCACTAAACTATCACCTTTTTTATTTTAATATTAAAAATTTATAATAAAATTCTTGTTGCTATAATACTAGCAAATACTACGGAAAATAATGCAAAAGCAATTACATCCTTAGAAGTGAATTTTAATACCTTCATTCTGGTTCTACCAACTCCACCTCTATAACATCTTGCTTCCATAGCCATAGCTAGCTCATCAGCTCTTTTAAAGGAACTAATAAATAAAGGAATCAATAATGGTATTAAGTTTTTAGCCTTCTGTAGAATGTTTCCTGTTTCAAAATCAGCTCCTCTAGCTTTTTGAGCTTTCATTATCTTATCAGTTTCATCCATCAATGTTGGTATAAATCTTAAGGCAATGGTCATCATCATTGCTAATTCATGGGCTATTTCTTTTCCTATAGGTCTTAGAAGCCTTTCTATCCCATCTGTAAGCTCTATTGGCGATGTAGTTAATGTTAATATAGACGTACCCATTATTAACAAAATTAATCTTATTGCCATAAATACAGCAGTTCTAAGTCCTAGCTCATATATTTTAATAAAACCAAAACTGAATAAGAGCTCTCCTCCCTTTACCATAAATAAGTTTAAGGCACCTGTTAAGGCAATTAATAGGAATACTGGTTTAAGACCTTTATATACAAATCTAAATGGTATCCTTGCTGTGCAGATAACTAATACTAAAAAAGCAACTACAAAAGAATATGCTGCAAATTTATCTACCACAAAAAGCGATATAATAAACAAAATAGATATTAATATCTTGGTTCTTGGGTCAAGCTTATGCACAAAAGATTCGCCAGGTATATATTGGCCTATGGTAATATCTTTTATCATACTAACTCTCTCTTTCCATTACTTATTTTTTAATAATATATTTAATAATTCACTTTTAGCTTTTTCCACAGTAAAAATATCTTCTGATACATTAAAGCCTTTTCTCTTTAACTCTCTCATTAAATACGTTACTTGAGGCACTGCTAAACCTATTCTTTCTAAAGTATCTATTTCCCTAAATACCTCTTTTGGTTTTCCTTTAAGCTCTATATGTCCATCATTCATTACAATGATCTTCTCTGCTAACTTTCCTACATCCTCCATACTATGGCTCACAAGAATTATTGTCATATTATATTTTTCATGCAGAAATTTTATCTGCTCTAATATATCATCTCTCCCTGCTGGATCCAAACCTGCTGTAGGTTCATCTAATATCAGCACATTGGGTTCCATAGCAATTACTCCTGCAATGGCTACTCTTCTCTTCTGCCCTCCACTAAGTTCAAACGGAGAAATATCTTTATACTCATCATAATCCAAACCTACCATTTCCATAGATTTTTTAACTCTTCTTAATATTTCATCTTCATTTAACCCTAAATTGGTTGGTCCATAAGCAATATCTTTAGCAATAGTTTCTTCGAAAAGCTGATATTCTGGATATTGAAATACTAACCCAACTTTTTTTCTAATATCAACTAGCTTAGTATCTTTATCAGTTATATCAGTTCCATCAACATAAATCTTTCCACTGGCTGGCTTTAAAAGCCCATTTAAATGTTGTATTAAGGTAGATTTTCCTGAACCAGTATGTCCGATTACTGCTAAAAACTCTCCATCTTCTATTTCTAAGCTTACATTATCTAAAGCCTTTTTTTCAAAAGGTGTCTTTGGCATATAAACATATGTTAAATTTTCTATTTTAATTGACATATTGCATTCACCATCTCATTCACATCTAATATTCTAGTATCTATATTAATTCCTACTTTTTGCAACTCATAGCTTAATTCTGTTACTTGAGGAACATCTAGCCCTATATTTTTCATCTTTTCTACATTAGAGAAAACATCTCGTGGCTTTCCATCTAAAATCAACTTTCCTTTATCCATCACAACTATTCTATCAGCCTTAGCTGCTTCATCCATATAATGAGTTATAAGTATTACTGTAATTCCATAATTTCTATTTAAATCAATAATAGTATCAAGTACTTCTTTTCTACCTGATGGATCAAGCATTGCTGTTGGCTCATCAAATATTATACATTTAGGTTGCATAGCTAAGATGCCTGCTATGGCTATTCTCTGCTTTTGTCCACCAGAAAGCAAATGTGGTGCATGCTTTTTATACTCTGACATTCCAACCCTCTCTAAAGCCTCATCAACTCTTTTTCTTATTTCTTCTGGTGGTACACCTAAGTTTTCTGGTCCAAAAGCAACATCTTCTTCTACTATAGTTGCTACTAATTGATTATCTGGATTTTGAAAAACCATTCCAGCTGTTTCCCTTATATTCCATAAGTTATTCATATCAGAAGTATCCATTTTATTTACTAACATTTTTCCATCGGTAGGAATCAACAATGCATTCATATGTTTTGCCATAGTAGATTTTCCCGAACCATTATGTCCTAATATAGCAATAAATTCACCCTCTGTTATTTGAAGATTTACATCATTTATGGCAATCTTTTCTTCCTGGTTTTCACTAGCTGTATATTTAAAAACTAAATTTCTACATTCAATCATTGTATTCAAGCATTTTCCTCCCTTTTAATCATTAAATATCATATAAAAACCTATAGTGCTTTTATTTTCTTTATAAGCTAACTTATTAAATTTAAGTATACATTATTTTCTATAATATTATAAGCTTTTACATAATATTTATAAAAAAAAAGAGGGATTAAGCTTAACACTTAATCCCCCCTAAAAGAAATTATACTAATTCAAGTATAACAACTTCTGCTCCGTCCCCTCTTCTAGGGCCTTTTTTAATTATTCTAGTGTATCCACCATTTCTTTCAGCATACTTTGGTGCGATTTCTTCGAATAATGTCTTAACAACTTCTTCTTCTAAAACATAAGATAAAACTTGTCTTCTAGCGTGAAGATCTCCTCTTTTTGCAAGAGTGATCATTTTTTCAGCTATACTTCTAGTTTCTTTAGCTCTAGTTTCAGTAGTTTCTATTCTTCCGTGCTTTAAAAAGCTTGTTACTAAGCTTCTTAACATAGCTCTTCTTTGGTCTGTAGCAAGACCTAACTTACGATAACCTGCCATGGATCTTCCTCCTTACTCGTCGCTTAATTTTAAGCTTAAACCTAATTCTTTAAGCTTTCTTTCAACTTCTTCTAAGGATTTCTTTCCTAGATTTCTTACCTTCATCATGTCATCCATTGATTTACCAGCAAGCTCTTGAACTGTATTAATACCAGCTCTCTTTAAACAGTTATATGATCTAACTGAAAGATCTAGCTCTTCAACAGTCATTTCTAGTACTTTTTCCTTTTTATCTTCTTCTTTTTCTATCATTATTTCAACATCATTAGTCGCAACGCCTAAAGACATGAATAACTTGAAGTGTTCTATTAAAATTTTAGCAGATAAGCTTATAGCTTCATCTATTTTAATAGTACCATTAGTCCAGATTTCTAAAGTTAACTTATCATAGTCAGTAATTTGACCAACTCTAGTATTCTCTACTGTGAAATTAACTCTTTTAACTGGAGTATATATTGAATCAACAGCTATAGCTGAAAGTGGTAATGATTCACTCTTATTTTTATTTTGAGTAACATATCCTCTTCCTCTGTTTACTGTTAACTCCATATATAGTTTTCCGTTATCATCTAAAGTCGCTATATGTAGGTCTTTATTAATAACTTCAACATCTCCGTCTGTCTTAATGTCAGCTCCTGTTACTACACCTGGACCTTGAGCATCTATATAGATAGTCTTTGGTCCTTCACCTTCCATTGTTAACGCTAATGATTTGATGTTAAGAATTAATTCTGTAACATCTTCTTTAACGCCTTGTACAGTTGAGAATTCATGAAGTACTGTATCGATTTTAACAGATGTAGTTGCTACACCTGGAAGTGATGAAAGTAATATTCTTCTCATAGCATTTCCAAGTGTAATTCCATATCCTCTTTCAAGTGGTTCAACTACATACTTACCATAAGTACCATCTTCATTTGATTCAATGCACTCTATTATTGGCTTTTCGATTTCTAACATTTAAAAACCCTCCTTATATTAAAATGGCAATCTAATTATGAGGGCAACTGATTCTAAAATTGCACTTAAGACTAGATCTTATTTTACAAAGTTAGATTTTATTTGCTGTATAACTCAACGATTAGAGTTTCATTAATTGGTACATCAATGTCTTCTCTAGCTGGTTCAGCAACAACTTTACCTTCATAGTTTTCAACGTTAGCTTCTAACCATTTTGGTAATGTTTTTGGGTTTTCAACAAATGTCTTGAACTTTTCAGTTCCTCTGCTCTTTTCACAAACAGATATAACATCGTTAACTGATACCTTGAATGATGGAATATCAACTTTTTTACCATTTACTAAGAAATGACCGTGTGTTACTAATTGTCTAGCTTCGTTTCTTGAAGCACCGTATCCTAATCTGTAAACAACGTTATCTAATCTCATTTCTAATAATTTAAGTAAGTTTTCACCGCTGATACCTTTCATGTGTTCAGCTTTTTCATAGTATGCTCTAAATTGTCTCTCTAAAACACCATATATTCTTCTTGCTTTTTGCTTTTCTCTTAATTGAACTCCGTAGTTAGACATCTTTTTCTTAGCTGCTCCATGTTGTCCTGGTGCATAGCTTCTTCTAACGAAAGCACATTTATCAGTAAAGCATCTATCTCCCTTAAGGAATAGCTTTTGACCTTCTCTTCTACATAATCTACATGTAGCTCCAGTATATCTTGCCATTCGTTACACCTCCTGTTGAACTTATATATAAACTAAACTCTTCTTCTTTTTGGTGGTCTACATCCGTTGTGTGGAATTGGAGTAACATCTTTTATTAAAGTTACTTCTAATCCAGCAGCTTGTAAAGATCTTATAGCTGCTTCTCTTCCAGCACCTGGTCCCTTAACGTATACTTCTATACTCTTTAGACCGTGTTCCATAGCCGCTTTAGCTGCAGTTTCTGCTGCCATTTGTGATGCGAATGGAGTACTCTTTCTTGATCCTCTGAAACCTAAAGCTCCAGCACTTGACCATGATAAAGCATTTCCTGCTGCATCAGTTAAAGTAACTATTGAGTTATTGAAAGTTGATTTGATGTGTGCAGCACCATGTTCAACATTCTTTCTTTCTTTTCTTCTTCTAGTCTTTTTAACTTTTTGAGCCATTGAAATCCCTCCTCACTATTTCTTCTTGTTTGCGATTGTCTTCTTAGGACCTTTTCTAGTTCTAGCATTAGTCTTAGTCTTTTGTCCTCTAACTGGAAGACCTTTTCTATGTCTTATTCCTCTGTAACATCCGATTTCAACTAATCTCTTTATGTTTAAAGCAACTTCTCTTCTTAAGTCACCTTCAACTGTAATATTCTTAACGAAGTTTCTGATTGCATTAACTTCTTCTTCAGTAAGATCTTTAACTCTAGTGTCTGGGTTTACTCCAGTTTCAGCTAAAATCTTTTGAGAAGTAGATAATCCTATACCGTATATATATGTTAGACCTATCTCAACTCTTTTTTCTCTTGGTAGGTCAACTCCTGAAATTCTTGCCATTGATTTACACCTCCTGATAAGTTGGAATGCAATTATTTATTAAATAATTTATAATGAATTTTAGGTTAATAGATAACTAATTGCAATTACTATTGCAGCCGCACCTAAAATTATCGACTTAAATATTGCCTATATAATAATATTGAAATTTGTAATAAAAGTCAATATATTAATATTTGTAAAAATATATTTGCCTAATACTTAATTATATTAGCCTTGTTTTTGCTTGTGCTTAGGATTTTCACAGATAACCATTACTTTTCCTTTTCTTCTTATAATCTTGCACTTTTCGCAAATAGGCTTAACTGATGGTCTTACTTTCATCGCTAACCCTCCTTGTGTAATTTATGGTGACTTCACACCTTATTTTGCTCTCCAAGTAATTCTTCCTCTTGTTAGGTCATATGGAGAAAGCTCTATTGTTACTTTATCTCCCGGAAGAATTCTTATGAAGTTCATTCTTAATTTTCCTGATATGTGAGCTAGTATTTTATGACCACTTTCTAACTCAACTTGAAACATTGCATTAGGTAAAGCTTCTAAAACTACACCTTGCATTTCTATTACATCATCTTTTGACATAAGGTAATCAACCCTCCTTAACAATGCCTTTAAGCTTTAAAAATCTCTTAATCTTTAAATCAGTGCCTTTATCTTTAGCTGCTAGAGCAGTTTTAATATGATCTTCAGCATCTTCTAAAACATCAAAATGTTTTATCTTCTTTTTTTTCGGCATCTGAATTGTCTTTGTTTTTCCATTGCTCAATAGGTAATAATTATCATCTATATTATCTACTATGACATACATTTGATTTTTATCCCTACCTGAATTTGAAATAACAAGTTTTCCAATTAAGTCATTGTTTTGCAAACTTTTCACCTCGATGATTACCTTAGCCATAAATTTACAAGACACCATATGGTTTCATGCGAATTTATAACTAAGCAACACTTATTTAACTAGTGTTAGTATCTCTGGTCCATCTGGTAAAATTATGACTGTATTTTCATAATGTGCTGATAGACTTTTATCACTGGTGATAACTGTCCAATCATCACCTAATGTTTTAACTCTATGACTTCCTACGTTAACCATAGGTTCAATAGCTAGAGCCATACCAGTCACTAATTTTGGACCTCGGCCTGGTCTTCCGAAGTTTGGAACCTCTGGATCTTCATGAAGATCTTTTCCAATTCCATGCCCAACGAAATCTCTTACAACAGAGAACCCTGAAGCCTCAATATATTTTTGTATTTCATTTGAAATATCAGTTAGATTATTTCCTACTTTTGCAGCTTCTAAACCTTTGAAAAAACTTTCTTTAGTTACTTCAATAAGCTTTTGTGCTTCTTCTGAAATATTTCCAACAGCGAAGGTTCTTGCAGCATCTCCGTGATAGCCATCAATAATAGCTCCACAATCTACACTAACAATATCTCCTTCTTTTAATACATACCTTCCTGGTATTCCATGAACTACTTGCTCATTAACAGATATGCATAGTGATGCAGGAAATCCATAGAGCCCTTTAAATGAAGGTTTTGCCCCATGCTTAGTTATAAATTCTTCTGCTATCCTATCTAATTCGGCAGTAGTTATGCCTGGCTTTATGTTTTTCTCAACCACTAGAAGCGTTTCCGCTACTATTTTACCAGCTTTCCTCATTAGGTCGATTTCTTTATCATTTTTAATAATGATCATTAATCAACTCTCCCGAATAATTCACAAATATCATTAAATACTTCGTTAATAGCTTTTGTTCCATCTACCGTAGAAAGTAGATTTTTTTCTTTGTAAAAATCAATCAGTGGTTGTGTTTGTCTTTCATATACGTCTAGTCT
>NZ_FR886611.1:0-11699 GCF_000436575.1 Clostridium sp. CAG:265 | reverse complement strand
TATCTTCTCTATCATCTTTTCTTTGAACTACTTCGCTTCCGCATACATCACATATTCCTTCAACCTTAGTTGGGTTGAATTTCACGTGGTAACTAGCTCCACATGATCCACAAACTCTTCTTCCTGTCATTCTTTCAAGTATGAATTCCATAGGTACATCAATTAATAAAGCTGTATCTATATTTTCATCTCTTGAATCTAAGAATGTTTCAAGGGCTTCTGCTTGTGCAACAGTTCTTGGGAACCCATCTAAAAGATAACCGTTTTTACAGTCTTCCCAAGTTAATCTATCTTTAACCATGTTAATAGTTACTTCATCAGGAACTAAAAGTCCCTTATCCATATATCCTTTAGCTTCAATTCCTAAAGGGGTTGCTTCAGAAATATTTTTTCTAAAGATATCCCCAGTAGAAATATGTGGTATAGAGTATCTATTACTAATTGATTTTGCCTGTGTTCCTTTTCCAGCCCCTGGAGGACCTAACAATACGATTTTCACCGGCATCATCTCCATTATTAATCTATTTTAAGAATCCATCATAGTGTCTCATCACTAATTGTGAGTCTAATTGTCTAGAAAAATCTAGTGCAACCCCAATTATTATTAATAAAGATGTTCCACCGAACTGAACTCCTGATATATATTTTCCAACTAATATTGGTGTTACTGCTAAAAACGCTGCAAATAACCCTCCAATTATAGATACTTTAGTAAGTAGATTTTCAAAATACTTTTCTGTAGCTTCTCCAGGTCTTATACCAGGAACAAATCCTGCTGACTTATGAAGATTTTCAGCCATTTCATCTGGTTTAAATGTTATTTGAGTATAGAACCATGTAAAGAAAATAGTTAATACTGAATAACAAACCGGATACATCCAAGTACCTGTATTGAAAATACTGTACTTACTGCTAGTAATCCAGCTAGCCCATCCCTTTGAAGGGAAGAAAGCAGCAATTGTTGTTGGGAACATCATTACTGACATTGCAAATATTATAGCAATAACTGCAGATCCTATTATACTTAGTGGTATATGTGTTGATTGGCCTTTCATTACTTTTGAACCAACAGCTTTACCAGCATATTGAATTGGCACTCTTCTTTCTGCTAATGAGAAGAATATTGTAACTGCTAAAAGGGCAATCACTCCAACTAAGAATAATAATATTTCAATTATAGATATCTCTCCTGCTGTCTTTAGGGTATAAACCGAATTAACAGTTGAAGGTATCTGAGATACTATATTTACAAATATTAAGATTGAAACACCATTTCCAAATCCTTTTTGTGTGATTTGGTCACCAAGCCACATACAGAAAGTTGATCCAACTACTAGTGAGAATATTATTACTATTTTTTCAGGTGTTCCTACTCCACTAGTTGCACCTAAATTAGCAATAGTTGAATAAACACCTAAAGCTAATACGCAAGCAATCCCTATAGATACATATCTAGTAATGCTTTGGATCTTCTTTCTTCCTTCTTCACCTTCCTTAGATAATTGTTCTAATGAAGGTATTGCAATTGTTAATAATTGCATTATGATTGAAGCGTTGATGTAAGGCGATACACTTAAAGCTAATATACTAGCTTTCGTGAAAGCTCCACCTGATATTAAGTTATAAAAACTTAATAATCCACCGGATTCAGTTAATGTGCTCAAGGCACTAGTGTCAATCCCAGGAACTGGAATATGTATCCCAATCCTGAAAATTGCAACTAGAAAAATCGTCCATAAGAACCTTTTTCTTAATTCCGGAACCTTCCAGGCATTACGTAGGGTTGATAGCATACTAAATCACCTCAACTTTTCCTCCAGCTGCCTCGATCTTTTCAGCCGCTGATTTTGAGAATTTACATCCTTGAACCGTTAGGCTTTTATCTATAGTCCCATTTCCTAATATTTTAACACCATCTAATACTTTACTTATAACTCTTGTTTCAAGTAATAATTCTGGAGTAACAACTGTTCCATTTTCAAAAATGTTTAATCTATCAACATTTATTGAAACATACTTCTTAGCGAAGATATTTGTGAATCCTCTCTTTGGAAGTCTTCTGTATAATGGCATTTGACCACCTTCGAATCCAGGTCTAACTCCACCACCAGATCTAGCGTTTTGTCCTTTTTCACCTTTACCAGCATTTCTTCCTAATCCTGAACCAGTACCTCTACCAACTCTTTTAGGAGCTTTTTTACTACCTGCTGCAGGTTTTAACTCATGAAGTTTCATTCTAAAAACACCTCCTCGTTATATTATACTTCTTCTACTTTTAATAAGTAGTTTACTTTATCGATCATACCTTTTATTTGAGGAGTAAGCTCATGCTCTACTGTCTTTCCGATCTTTTTTAGACCAAGAGCGTTTGCAGTAGCGATATGGTCTTTCTTTCTGCCTATTAAGCTTTTAACTAAAGTAACCTTTATCTTTGCCATTGCGTGATACCTCCTAACCTAATATCTCTTCAACAGTTTTGCCTCTTAACTTAGCTATATCCTCAGCTGTTCTTAAGCTTGCTAAACCATTAATTGTAGCATTTACCATGTTTCTTGGGTTGTTTGAACCTAAAGACTTAGCTCTAACGTCCTTTAACCCTGCTAATTCTAATACAGCTCTTGCTGGTCCACCAGCGATAACTCCTGTACCTTCTTTAGCTGGCATGATTAAAACTTTACCAGTTCCAAATCTACCATATATTTCGTGAGGAACTGTTGTTCCAACTATAGCAACGCTAACCATGTTTTTCTTAGCGTCTTCGATACCTTTTTTGATTGCTTCTGGGATTTCGATTGATTTACCAGTTCCAACACCAACGTGTCCGTTCTCATCACCAACAACTACTAGTGCGCTGAATCTGAAGTTTCTACCACCCTTAACAACCTTAGTAACTCTGTTTATATAAACAACCTTTTCTTTAAGGTCTAGTGTGCTAGGATCGATTCTCATTGCGTTCCCTCCTCGTTCTATTAGAATTTTAAGCCTGCTTCTCTAGCTGCTTCAGCTAAAGCTTGAACTCTTCCGTGATATACGTATCCACCTCTGTCAAATACAACTTCAGTAATACCTTTATCTAAAGCTCTCTTAGCTACAGCTTCACCGATCATTTTAGCTGCTTCTTTGTTTCCACCAGCATTTACTTTTAACTCTTTATCTACAGTAGAAGCTGATACTAATGTTACAGCATTAACATCGTCTATTATTTGAGCATATATATTTTTTTCACTTCTATATACTGAAAGTCTTGGTCTTTCAGGAGTACCAGAAATCTTTTTACGTACTCTAAGGTGACGTTTTGCTCTTAAAGCCTTTTTGTCTGCCTTTTTAAACATATTGGTTCACTCCTTCCTAATTATTTCTTACCAGTTTTTCCTTCTTTACGTCTGATTACTTCACCTTCAAACTTGATTCCCTTACCTTTGTATGGTTCAGGTTTTCTCCATTTTCTGATATCAGCAGCAGCCGCTCCAACTAATTCCTTATCGATACCTGATACAACTACTTTAGTAGCAGCAGGTGTTTCGAAAGTAATTCCTTCGATTGGTTCTATTTCAACTGGATGTGAAAATCCTAAGTTCATTACAAGTTTCTTTCCTTGTAATTGTGCTCTGTAACCAACACCAACTAATTCTAGAGTTTTTGAGTATCCCTTTTCAACTCCAGTAACCATGTTATTGATAAGAGCTCTAGTTAATCCGTGAAGAGCTCTGTGCTCTTTAACATCACTAGGTCTAGTTACAACTACTTGGTTGTCTTCAACTGCAATATTCATGTCTTTGTCCATAGCTTTAACTAATTGACCCTTTGGTCCTTTTACAGTAACAACGTTAGCTTCGTCAACTGTTACAGTAACACCAGCTGGGATAGCTATTGGTAATCTACCTACTCTTGACATAATCGCACCTCCTGTTTTAATTGTATATCTATAATAATCTATATAAAGTTAATTTCTGAATTAATTACTACCATACGTAGCAGATAACTTCTCCGCCTAAGCCCATTTTTCTAGCTTCTCTGTCTACAACTAAACCTTTAGAAGTTGAAACTACAGCAATTCCTAATCCATTAAGAACTCTTGGAACTTCATCCTTCTTGCAGTAAACTCTTAGACCTGGCTTAGATATTCTCTTAATACCAGTTATAACTCTTTCTTTGTTTGCTCCATATTTAAGAGATATTCTCATCATTGGAACTACACCATCGTTGTATTCCTCGATTTCTTTAATGTATCCCTCTTGTAATAATATATTTGCAATAGCCTTCTTTACGTTTGAAGAAGGAACTTCTACTACTTCATGTCTTACAGAATTTGCATTTCTGATACGTGTTAGCAAATCTGCGATAGGATCTGTCATAACCATTTATTTTGCCTCCTTTCAGTCGTTTAAGTTCTTACCAGCTTGCTTTCTTGCAACCAGGGATTTCACCTTTGTAAGCAAGTTCTCTAAAGCATATACGGCAAATACCAAACTTCTTTAATACTGAATGTGGTCTTCCACATAATCTGCATCTTGTATAAGCTCTTGTTTTATATTTAGGAGTCTTGCTCCACTTTTCAATAATAGCTTTACGTGCCACAGTTTTCCCTCCTTATTATTGAGCGAATGGCATACCAAGGAATCTTAATAATTCTCTTGCTTCTTCGTCAGTTTTAGCTGTTGTTACGAAGATTATATCCATCCCTCTAACCTTATCGATCTTATCGTATTCAATTTCTGGGAATATTAATTGTTCTTTAATTCCTAAAGAATAGTTTCCTCTTCCATCGAATGCTCTATCAGAAACTCCTCTGAAATCTCTTACTCTTGGAAGAGCTATTGACATAAGCTTATCAGCGAATTCAAACATCTTAGCTCCTCTTAAAGTAACTTTGCATCCTAATGCCATGTTTTCTCTGATCTTAAAGTTAGCAACTGATTTCTTTGCTCTTGTTAAGATAGGTTTTTGTCCTGAGATTAAAGTTAAATCATTAACCGCAGATTCTAAAATCTTTTGGTTATCTTTAGCTTCTCCAACTCCCATGTTTATAACTATTTTTTCAAGCTTTGGAACTTCCATGATATTTTTGTATCCGAACTTTTCAACCATAGCTTGAACTACTTCGTTTTTATACTTTTCTTGAAGTCTTGGTGTCATTTATAGTGCCTCCTTTCAGAAATTAGAATGTTTCTCCGCACTTCTTACAAACTCTAACCTTAGTACCATCTTCTAAGATTTTGTTGCTAATTCTTGTAGCGTTTTTGCATTTTGTGCAGTATAACATAACTTTTGAGCTGTATATAGCTCCTTCTTTTTCTATTATTCCACCTTGAGCGTTTGCTCTGTTAGGTTTTTGGTGTTTCTTAACTATATTAACTCCTTGTACTAGAACTTTTCCAGTCTTTGGATATACTTTTAAAACTTCACCAGTTTTACCTTGATCTTTACCTGAAATAACTACAACTGTGTCATTCTTTCTAACATGTAACTTCAAATGAGCCACCTCCTTATTATAGAACTTCAGGTGCTAATGATAATATTTTGTTAAATTCTCTATCTCTTAGCTCCCTAGCAACTGGCCCGAAGATACGAGTTCCTCTTGGTTGCTTATCATCTTTTATTATTACTGCTGCGTTTTCATCAAATTTGATGTATGAACCGTCAGCTCTTCTTAATCCTCTTACAGATCTAACTATAACAGCTTTAACTACGTCACCTTTTTTAACAACTCCGCCTGGTGTTGCCTTTTTAACGCTAGCTACTATTACATCTCCAATGTTACCGAACTTTCTCTTTGATCCGCCTAATACTCTGATACACATGATTTCTTTAGCACCTGAGTTATCAGCTACGTTTAGTAAGGTTTGTTGTTGTATCATTGAATTACCCTCCTTTCAGTTTTAAAGCCTATTTAGCTCTTTCAACTATTTCAACAAGTCTCCATCTCTTATCTTTAGATAATGGTCTAGTTTCCATTATTACAACTCTATCATTCATTTTAGCTTCATTATTTTCATCATGAGCTTTGAATTTAGTAGTAGTATTCATAGTTTTTCCGTATAATGGATGTCTAACCTTAGTTTCAACAGCAACTACGATAGTCTTATCCATTTTATCAGAAACAACTCTACCTAATCTTTTCTTTCTTAGTCCTCTTTCCATTAGGGGCTACCTCCTTCCAGATTTACTGTTCAAATGCCCTGATCTCTTCTTCTCTTATGATGGTTTTGATTTGGGCTATAGATTTTTTAACTTCTCTTATTCTCATAGGATTTTCTAATTGTCCAGTAGCTAATTGGAATCTTAAGTTGAATAATTCAGCTTTAAGGTCATTTAACTTAACTTTTAAATCTTGAGAATTGCTTGTTCTTAACTCTTTTAGGTCTCTAGCCTTCATTATTCTTCACCACCCATTTCCTCAAAATCTCTTCTTGTAACGAATTTACACTTTACAGGAAGCTTGTGTGATGCAAGTCTCATTGCTTCTCTTGCAACTTCTTCATTAACTCCAGATAATTCGAATAATACTCTACCTGGTTTAACTACTGCTACCCAATATTCTGGTGAACCTTTACCTGAACCCATTCTTGTTTCAGCTGGTTTTTCAGTTACTGGCTTATCTGGGAAAATCTTTATCCAAAGTTTTCCACCTCTTCTAATGTATCTGTTTATAGCAATTCTGGCAGATTCTATTTGATTACTAGTGATCCATCCACAAGTTTGTGCTTGAATACCATAATCTCCGTATGCAAGGAAGTTACCTCTAGTAGCTTTCCCTTTCATTCTACCACGTTGTACCTTACGATGCTTAACTCTTTTAGGCATTAACATAGTCTAATTCCTCCTTTCTTATGCTTCAACTTCTTCCTTCTTTTCAACTTTTTTTGTAGGAAGAACTTCTCCATTATAAACCCATACTTTAACACCTATCTTACCGTATGTTGTATTTGCTTCAGCAAATCCATAGTCGATATCAGCTCTTAAAGTTTGTAGTGGGATTGTTCCTTCATGATATTGTTCAGTTCTAGCCATTTCAGCTCCACCTAATCTACCTGAACAAGCTGTTTTAACACCTCTAGCTCCTAATTTCATAGCTCTTTGGATGCTTTGTTTCATAGCTCTTCTGAAAGATACTCTTTTTTCTAATTGTGCAGCTATGTTTTCAGCAACTAATTGTGCATTAGCTTCTGCATTCTTAACTTCAACAATGTTAATTAAGATGTTCTTTCCATCAACTATTTTAGCTAATTTAGCTTTTAAAGCTTCAATTCCAGCTCCGCCTTTACCAATTACTACACCTGGTTTAGCAGTGTGGATGTTTAATTTAATTCTCTTAGCTGATCTTTCGATTTCAATCTTAGCGATACCAGCTGAGAAAAGTTCTTTCTTTACGAATTCTCTTATTTTGTTATCTTCAACTAAGTTGTCAGCAAATGTCTTCTTATCAGCATACCATTTTGCATCCCAACCTTTGATAACTCCTACTCTAAGTCCGTGAGGATTTACTTTTTGACCCACTTGTTTTCCCTCCTTCTTCTAATTATGCTCTTTCTTTAACTACTACCGTAATATGACTTGTTCTCTTGTTGATTCTGAACGCTTTACCGTGATCCATTGGTCTGAATCTCTTTAAAGTTGGACCAGCACCTACAAATGTTTCTGCAACATATAGGTTTTCAACGTTTAAGTCATGATTGTTTTCTGCATTAGCAACTGCTGATTTTAAAACTTTGTTTATTACTACTGCAGCTTCTTTTGGAGTATATTGTAATATCGCAAAAGCTTCGTTAACGTTTTTTCCTCTTATTAAATCAAGAACTACTCCTACTTTCATTGGAGACATTCTCACATATTTAGCTATAGCTCTAGCTTCCATTGATGTTCCTCCTTTCAAAGATTACTTTCTCTTTCTTGATGCTTTTTCGTCGTAATCGTGTCCTCTGTATGTTCTAGTTAAAGCAAACTCACCTAACTTGTGTCCAACCATATCTTCACTTATATAAACTGGAACGTGCTTTCTACCGTCGTGTACAGCTATTGTATGACCGATCATTTGTGGGAAAATTGTTGAACTTCTTGACCAAGTCTTAACAACTTTATTTTCACCATTAGCATTCATTTCTTCTATCTTCTTTAAAAGACTTTCTTTAACGAAAGGTCCCTTCTTTATTGATCTACTCATTATAATTGGCCTCCCTTCATAATTTGTGGCTAGTAAGCTTGAAGAGAATTTATCTTCTCTTCAAATTACTTACTATTTCTTCTCTTTATTATGAATCTATCAGAATATTTCTTATTCTTTCTAGTCTTGTATCCAAGTGCTGGTTTACCCCATGGAGTAACTGGACTTGGTCTACCGATTGGTGATCTACCTTCACCACCACCATGAGGGTGATCGCAAGGGTTCATTACAGAACCTCTAACTGTAGGTCTCCATCCCATATGTCTCTTTCTACCAGCTTTACCAATATTGATGATATCGTTAGTAGTGTTAGAAACTGTACCGATTGTAGCTCTACATTCGATTCTTACATATCTCATTTCACCTGATGGTAATCTTAATGTTGCATAGTTACCTTCTTTAGCCATTAATTGAGCTGAAGTACCTGCAGATCTTACCATTTGACCACCTTTACCAGCTTGTAATTCAATGTTGTGAACTACTGTACCAACTGGCATGTTCTTTAATGGTAATGCATTACCTGGTTTGATATCTGCTTCTGGTCCAGAAACAACTACATCTCCAACTTTTAATCCTACTGGAGCAAGTATGTATCTCTTTTCCCCATCTGCATAAACAACTAACGCAATGTAAGCTGTTCTGTTTGGATCGTATTCTATAGTAGCAACTTTTGCTGGAATACCATCCTTATTTCTCTTGAAATCTATTATTCTGTATTTTCTCTTAGCTCCACCACCGTGGTGTCTAACAGTTATTTTACCTTGTGCATTTCTACCACCAGTTTTCTTTAAAGAAACAAGAAGTGACTTTTCTGGTGAATTTGTTGTTATTTCATCAAATGTAGCCATTGTCATTTGTCTTCTTGATGGTGTAGTAGGTCTAAACTTTTTAACTGCCATGCTAATTCCCTCCTTCTTTAAGCTTATCTGGTTTAATACCAATACTGCGCTTTATTATTATTGCATTCCTTCAAAGAATTCAATAGCTTTGCTGTCTTTAGCTAATGTTACGATAGCTTTCTTTTGGTCAGCTCTCTTTCCAACATGTACGCCCATTCTCTTAGTTTTTCCCATAGTTCTAACTGTTTGAACTTTTTCAACTTTAACACCGAAAACTTCTTCTACAGCTCTTTTTATTTGAACTTTGTTAGCGCTCATATGAACTATGAAAGTGTACTTATTTTCAGCCATTGCTGCCATACTCTTTTCAGTTATAACAGGCTTTCTGATTATATCGTGGCTTGTCATTCTCATTATGCGTACACCTCCTCGATTTTTGATACAGCATCCTTAGTCATTATAACTTTTGGATATTTTAATAAATCATAAACGTTGATGTTGTTTACAGGCATAACTGTAACACCTTCAATGTTTCTAGCTGATTTATATACTGCTTCGTTTGATTCAGCAGTAACGATTAATGTTTTCTTAGCTTCGAATGCGTTTAACATTCCAACTACAGTCTTAGTTTTTGGAGCATCCATTACTAAGCTTTCTAATACTATCATTTCATCATTTTGAACTTTGCTTGTTAATGCTGATAACATAGCAACTCTTCTCATTGATTTAGGGATAGACATTCTGTAGCTTCTTGGCTTTGGTGCGAATACAACTCCACCTTTGATCCATTGAGGTGCTCTTATAGAACCTTGTCTAGCTCTACCAGTTCCTTTTTGTCTCCAAGGCTTGATTCCGCCTCCTCTAACCTCAGCTCTTGTTTTAGCTGATTGAGTTCCTTGTCTCTTGTTAGCTAATAATGCAACAACTACTTGGTGCATTGCGTCTGCATTTACTTCTGCAGCAAATATATTATCATTTAATTGGATTTCTCCAACTTGCTTTGCTTCTATGTTAAATAATCCTAACTTAGGCATTCTGTTTCCTCCTTTCTAAAGAAATTAAGCTTTAACTGCGTTTCTTATAACAACAGTGCTCTTGTTAGCTCCTGGGATACCACCCTTAACTAATATTAAGTTCTTTTCAGCTATTACTTTAACAACTTCTAAGTTTAATACAGTAGTGTTTTTAGCTCCCATATGCCCTGGCATTTTTTTGTTTTTGAAAGTTTTTGATGGATCAGAAGAAGCTCCCATTGAACCTACTGCTCTGTGGAACTTAGAACCGTGTGACATTGGTCCTCTGTTAGCATTCCATCTCTTGATAACCCCTTGGAATCCCTTTCCTTTAGAAACTCCTGATACGTCTACTTTATCTCCTGCAACGAAAACATCAGCAGTTATTTCTTGACCTACTTCATATTCGTTAGCATTTTCTAATCTGAATTCCTTTAAAGTTCTTCTTAAAGAAACACCAGCTTTAGCAAAGTGACCTTTTCTTGGGCTGTTAACTAATTTTTCTCTAACATCGCCAAATCCTACTTGTATTGCTTCATAACCATCTTTTTCGATAGTTTTCTTTTGAACAACAACACATGGACCAGCTTCTACTACAGTTACAGGAATAACTCTTCCATTTTCATCGAAAATTTGAGTCATACCAATTTTTTTACCTATTATAGCTTTTTTCATGTATTTACACCTCCCAAACGAATTAGCGGATTGCTTAGCAATCATAACCGTTCAAACTGTTTATTTAATTATTTAAATTAAAGCTTTATTTCGATATCAACACCTGCTGGTAAGTTTAATCTCATTAAAGCATCAACTGTCTTAGGTGATGGATTAACTATATCGATTAATCTCTTGTGTGTTCTTATTTCGAATTGTTCTCTAGAGTCTTTGTACTTATGTACAGCTCTTAATATTGTAACAACATCTTTCTCAGTTGGTAGAGGTATTGGACCTGCAACCTTTGCACCTGTAGATTTAGCTGTTTCAACAATTTTTTCAGCTGATTGATCTAATATAGTGTGATCAAAAGCTTTTAATCTGATTCTTATTTTTTGTTTTGACATTCTGGTTTCCCTCCTTTTCATGTACGCTTTACTTCTAACGCACAACAGTAGCTGTTCTGTAAACTGTTCCAGGTGTATCACACCTAAACATATAGCACACTACTGCCGTCGGATTCTAGATCCTGACTAGCTCCTCAAGAATACCCCGGAAGTCCGGCAACCTCTTGATTCATCGCATTATGCTACACAACTTCTTTATTATACTATGTTTATATATGTTAATCAAGACTTTTTTTTCGCCTTTTTGATTAATTTTTTCAATGCTTTTTAAAACTTTAATTATTTTTTCGTCAGTTGTTACTTATAATTCTATATGGATTTATTGCTTTTTTCAACATATTTTTTATTTTAAATTTAACCTTATATTACTCTTATTTTTAACTTTCCCAATTATTAATATATTAAACATTTACTTTTTTCTATTTACTTCATTTAATTGATTATTTTCTTATAATATATAAAAAAAGAAAGCAAAGGCGTCCCTTTACTCTCTTTTTTTATTGTGATCACATTTATTTAACGCTATAAAATTTATTTAAAAGTTAAATTTGTTATTTTAGTAATTAAGATAGTTAAGCTATTCTAAAGTAGGAATTATCCTAAAACTTTAGTAACAACTCCTGAA